>JACPZB010000001.1 GCA_016195725.1 Deltaproteobacteria bacterium
ACCTGCGATTCCAACGCTGTCTTTTCAGCAGTAATTGCTTCAACCTGCTTCTTGAGATCGGCATTTTCCTGCTGTAGCTTCTGAGACTCGCAGCCGGATAAAAACGGAGTTGCAAGGAGAGCCAGCACCAACAAAGGTCTGATAATCTTTTTCATCTGTTCCACCTCCTTTCTTTTGTATTTATACACAGCATCATAAGTAAAGCCGCATACAGAGCGTCAGAACAAAGCAGACCAAGGCGCGACGAAAGCGAGGAGTGAGACGTATTTTCAGCATACGCCGCAGCGACGAGCCGAGGAGCAACGCAGGTATGCGAAGTTATGACGCTCTGTATATTATGCAGGGATAACAAGTATGATAATCGCCTTTTTCCTGCCAATATTTTTCCATTGGTGAGGCTTTTTAGAATTAAAATAGACGCTGTCTCCATCTTCAAGCAGGTATTCTTTATCTTCAAGGATAAATTTTACCTCACCCTTGATTACAATCCCGAACTCCTCTCCATGGTGGGATGAGTAAGGGTGCTCGCCGCTTTCTCCTCCGGCATCCAGCGTCAGCATGAATGGTTCAATCTTTTTCTTGCTGAGCTCATGCGCCAACGGCTGAATGACAGCCTTTGATCTCTGGCTGATTATTTTTCTCCTTTCACCCTTTCTCATCACAATGCTGTCAGGTCTTGTCTGGTCATCAAAAAAATAGGTGATATTCACATTAAGCACATTGGCAATATTTTCCAGAGAGGCTATTGATGGAGATACCTGCCCCAGTTCCAGTTGGGAGAGAAAACTGGCAGATAGCCCTGTCTTTTCGCCAAGGTCGCGGAGCGAAAGCCTTGCGCCCTCCCTAAGGGTTTTCAATTTATTGCCGATAGTTATCACGGGCTCATATTTACATTATAAATTTACATTTGTCAAGTATTTATTGACATTGTGGATAATACAAAACCCCATCGATTTGTCTGATGAGCATTGTTGACAATAGTTCTTCAGTTTAACTTACACTATCAGCATTGCATCGCCGTAGCTAAAAAACCTGTAACCATGCCTTACAGCCTCTTTGTATGCCTCCATTATTGAATCCCTTCCGGCAAATGCCGCAACGAGCATAAGAAGGGTTGACTTGGGGAGATGAAAGTTTGTTATAAGCGCATCCACTGCATTAAATCTGTATCCGGGATAGATGAATAGGTCTGTTGTGCCGCTTAAAATAGGCATTTCCCAGCCAAATCCCCCCATCCCCCCTTTAGCAAAGGGGGGCGAGGGGGGATTAACCATTGTCTCCAATGCCCGTGTTGCGGTTGAGCCTACGGCAACAATCCGCCGTTTTTCCATTTTCGCATATTTTATGGCCTCAAATACGGCAGGGTCAATATTGTAATATTCAGGCTCCATTTTATGCTCTATTATATTATCTGCCTTTACCGGCTTAAATGTGCCGAGGCCGGTATGTAATGTTATGTAAAAAATCTCTGCTCCAAGTTCCCGAATCTTTTTTAAAAGCTCATTTGTAAAGTGCAACCCCCCTGTCGGCGCTGCAATTGCGCCTTTGTTCTTTGCGAAAACCGTTTGATACCTTTCACTATCTATCATGGCTGCGGCATTATCGCCCATTTCCCTTTTTATATAAGGCGGCAGAGGCATCTTGCCGATATTCTCTATAGCATCGTCTATATCTCTATCTGTATGAAGCTCAACAATCCAGTTGCCGTCAGCCTTTTTTTCTATAACTGTCGCCCTCAGTCCATGCTCAAAGGCTATTTCCGACCCTTTTTTCAGCCCTCTGGCCGGATTTATAAGACAGTTCCATACTTCCGACCTCCGGCTTATAACTTCCGATTTCTGTAATAGAAGAACCTCTACAATGCCGCCTGTTGTCTTTCTGCCGAAGAGTCTTGCCGGTATAACCTTTGTATTGTTCAATACCAATACATCTCCGGCCTTAAGATATTCTGTCAGCTCAAAAAAAGTTCTATGCTCTATTGCCCCATTTTTTTTATGGAGAATCATCAACCGCGATTCATCGCGTTTTTTACAGGGGAACTGGGCAATAAGTTCTTTTGTAAGGGGATAGTTAAAATCTTCAAGCTTCATCAGTATATCCGCTCAATCTTTGTGCCGGGGTAGAAATGCTCCAATATGCCGGCATAATCATATCCTTCTTCTGCCATGCCTTTTGCGCCCCATTGGGACAGCCCCACGCCATGGCCAGAGCCTTTGCCGCTAAATACGAACAACCCATCTATCGTTTCAACAGTGAACATGGCGCTTTTGAGCTTGTCGTATCCAAGAGTCTTTCTTAAATCCTCGCCGCTTATCTCCATATCTCCTTTGGCATGACGGACACGCACCTTTGTTACTCTGCCGCTATTTGCCCTTGATAAAGGCATTATCTCCTGCACATCTGTCACTGAATAGCCTGCGGCATTCAATGCCGCTTCAACAGACTGCGGGCTTATATTTAACTTCCATGAAAAATTCGGAGCATCCTTATCAAAAAGGCTTTTTACCTGCCGAAGGTATGGATAATCCTTTCCCCATATATTTTTAGAATCCTCTGTAATGCCGCCGCTGTTTGAATGATACGCAGTCAGGGCTATTTCCCCGTTATAGGTCAATACCTCGCCGATGGTCTCCTTCACTGCATAAAAAGAGCGGTCATCCTCGGCAACGCTGCCTGAATAGACCTGGTCCGCAACGGTTGATTCCATGTGATAAGCGCCTGCCATCCTTTTTTTCTTTTGATAAAGGGCGTAAGTCCTTGCTATTACGGCCTGCGCCTTGACAGCCTCTATAGGCCATTTTGAGGATATTTCATGATTTATAAGCCCTGCCACATAAAACTCCAACGGCAATTCATTTACAGCCAAAAGCCCTTTCTGGTCTTTCAGCACTTCCATCTTTCCTCGGAATGGGCGGTTGTTCAAATAGAGAATTCCGGTTTCCGAAGAGAATGTTATGGATGGGCCTGCTATTTTACTGTTGTTTACGGTTAAGGCTCCGGATTCTTCCAAGGCAAGGATGAAGGTTGTCCGCGAGATGTCTTTGTCGAGGTGAGTAGACAAATCATAACCATCAGCCTCTGCCGAACCAGCCCCTTCTATTTTTAAATCCTTTGCCCCTTTTAACACTGCAATCCTTATTTTTTCTCCGCTCTGCGCAAAGACAGTGGAGGTATCTCTGACACAAGAAGATAGAAAAAACAGTGAACAGTAAACAGTGAGCAGTAAACAGTAAAAACCGGTTCTGCTCCCGATTTCCGACCTTTGGCCTCTGACCTCTGACCTCTTACCTCTCACCGCTAAAACACTATCCTCCCCAGATAGACCAGGAGCAGACCCGCTATTATGGAAATAAATCCCATAATGCGAAGCGCACTCTCTGGCATCTCTTGCAGAGAAAGCGCCCACTCCTTTACCTTTGCCGGAAATGCAAAATACGGCAAACCTTCTATTACCAGCACTAAACCCAATACGCTCAGGAAATAGGCCATAAGAGAACCTCCGGCAACTATCGTTTAATTAAAAATTATAGTACACCGTGAAAATTTCTGCCTTGAGGCAGAAATTTTCACTATGACACTTATGATAAAGATATTTTCTCGGTAACAACTAAAACGATGCAGCAATGGGGAAAATTTATCAAAGAAATTAGAAAAAGTCATTAAGGAAATCTCACCGCTTGCCGTTTAATGAGTTGAAGAAACTTTCAGGCCAGCAAGATCAAAAAATCCCCGTCAAAACCTTATTTTTTCTGTCATCCACAAATAATAAATAGACTCTTGTTACTAATAAATCCAAATTTCAATCCTGAGCCCTGGCATGGCGTCAGGCCAGGCTTGATTCATGGTAAAGTTCAAATGAATATCAAAGACTAAATGACAAAAGATTTAAACTTTGAGCTTTGGATTTCATTTGACATTCGAACTTCGTCATTTGATATTGTTTGGCACATATCAACTTATTTATAGCATTCACTACAGGTACGGGGATAAAACCACAGTTTAAAAACGGCCACATTTTGGGTTTGGTAAACTAATCTTAAGCCTGAAAGTTGAGAACCAAGTGGCGTTAACTTAAAAGGCGGTGTATACTTTAACAGTTTGAAAGGAGGCCGCGATGAAAAAGATAATTTTCATTACTCTTTTTACCGTATTCTTTGTTCAAGGTTGCGTGAGTATAAATATTCCCAGAGTTGGGCCTTTGACCGAGCATATAATTGGCGGCAAGGGGGCAGACAAGGTCTTAATCATGGATATATCAGGCGTTATCTGGGATAAAGAAGAGCAGGATCTCGCGGGGATTAGAACTATGCCGCGCATGACAGCGAGGATAAGGGAAGAACTGGACAAGGCATCTGAAGATAAATGGGTTAAGGCTGTGGTTTTAAGGGTAAATAGCCCCGGCGGTGTTGTGACTACCTGTGACATCATCAACCACGAACTCAAGAACTTTAAGAAAAAAACAGGCAAGATTATTGTGGCCGAACTCATGGATGTGGCTGCATCAGGGGGATATTACATAGCGGCAGCCTCTGACAGGATAATTGCCCACCCGACAAATATTACCGGAAGCATCGGGGTGGTGGCCTACAAGGTCAATGCCAGCGGTCTTCTTGAAAAGATAGGCATAACCGCTGAAACCATAAAATCCGGCGACAAAAAAGACTTGGGCTCTCCCTTAAGGCCGATGACATCTGAGGAAAGGGATATCCTTCAGGGGATTATAGACGGTTTGTATGGCCGGTTTCTTGACGCTGTTATGGACGGCAGGAAGAAAATTACAAAGGAAGAGCTTCAAAGGATTGCCGACGGCAGGATATATACTGCTGAGCAGGCCCTCAGGCTAAAACTCATTGACCGCATAGGTTATTTTGACGATGCCATAGAGGTTGCCAAAAGCGAGGCAGGCATTAAAGACGCCACCATAATAACCTACGCAAGGCCAGGCTCTTACAGAAACAATATCTACTCCGCATGGGATACGCCCGGTATAGTTAACCTTGTAAACATAGATGCCGGCACTTTTATAGGTTCCCCCGGCGTAAGATTTATGTATCTCTGGACACCGTAACCACCAGTTGGCTTTTCTACAGTATATATTAAGACCTGACTATCCAAGACGCATTTCTGCCAAATGGATTTGTCCTTAGTATGAGGAAAAAGAGGCGCGGATAGCTTTCTTTGGAGATACTTCACACATAGGTAGGCCGCTGAATTGTAACAGGCTGTGCGCCCTTGTGATGTCGTCGTTAAGGTATTCCAGGTTTGATTAGGTTTTGTTGATCGCCATCAATTAAAATAAAAAACCCATTGAAAAAACCAACGGGTTATAAACTGGCTCCCGGGGAGGGATTCGAACCCCCGACCCGGTGGTTAACAGCCACCTGCTCTGCCGGCTGAGCTACCCGGGAACATAAAGTTTTTCTATCCTAATATTCCTCCGCTAAAAAATCAAGCCTTTTCATCAGCCACGAAATGGCTGCGCTTACAGCCATGCTGCGCCAATCAATGTTCCTCATGCTTATGCAGTTTTCACTTAATCAAGCTCCAACAATATAGCCGAGAATAAGCTTAAACTACAACCCCTTGCTTCATTTCTTGAAAAGCTCTAAGTCAACCTCAGAATTTTCATCTGCAAACCGATTCTCTTCTTGTTCCCGGTAGTTTCCTTTATAGATATACCGCTCATACAATTTATGATAGCTGGTCCAGTTGGAATCAACTCCTTTTTCTTTTTCAATCAGCGATTGCATGGACTGGACCTTGGAATCCATATCGTCTAAATAATAGAGAATCACAGCCTCAACGGTCTTTGGCCTTTTGGGAGAACCAAATTCAAGATGGCCATGGTGGCTCAAGAGCATATGCTTCAGAAGCAAGGCGAGCTCTCTGGGAAATTTAGGAATAGCTTCCATCTTTTTATCTATCATGCCTATGCCAATGGTTATATGGCCGAGAAGCCTTCCTTCGTCAGAATAGTCAAATGTCCTTTCAAACTTCAGTTCATATATCTTTCCTATATCATGAAGTATAGCGCCTGCAAGAAGGAGGTCCTTATTTATATTCTGATACTGTTTTGTCACACCATCAATAAGCCTGCATAGAGAAAGTATATGCTCAAGAAGACCTCCCAGATAGGGATGGTGCATTGATTTTGCAGCAGGCGCAAGCGTAAGGAGATTTCTAATTTCTTCATCTTCTAAAAAGGCAGTTAAAAGGTTCCGTATGGAATTACTCTTAATGCCTGCTACTATCAACCCCAGTTCTGCCATCATCTCTTCCGGCTCTCTATCAGATGTCGGCAAAAAATCTCTTATGGCAATTGTATCTTCATCTACCTTTGAAATCTCTGATATGTTTAACTGAAGCCCGCCCTGATAGGCAAGGGCATTGCCCTTTATCTCTACAAAGTCATTCCTTTTAAAATTCTTGGATAATTCCTCGGCATCATCCCAAACCCTCGCTTCCATCTCTCCTGTTTTATCCATGAGTTTTATATTGAGATAGGGTTTTCCGCTCTTGCTCATTCCCATCTCTTTTTTTGCAACAAGAAAGATGTCTTCAATCCTATCCTTTTCTTTAATATTGTTTACAAAGATATTCTTCATCATCTCCTCTGACTAACTTATAATCATATCCACTGCCACAACAAGTAAAAATATGCCAAATATCTTTCTCAATATAATATCGGGTATATACTGCGCTATGTATCCGCCAATAAACCCACCCAGTAAAAAACCGGCCGCTATGAGAAACGCTATCTTGAGTTCGACATGCCCCCTTTTATAGTACTCTAAAAAGGCAAGAAGGCCTATGGGCGGCAGAAGCACCGCAAGGGACGTCCCCTGTGCCTGATGCTGTGTCATCTTGAAGAAGTATATGAGAAGAGGCGTTATGATAATGGCGCCGCCAATACCGAGAAGGCCGCCTATGGTGCCGCTCAAGATACCCAGTAAAAATAGTCCCAGATGCGCCATGTAACCTCCCTGATTATGATTGCCCTTTAAGAAGTTGATACTGAAAATAGCTTCATTATAGTTGCACGTTCAATCCCTTCCTCCATCGGCACCTTTGGCTCATAACATAAAAACCTCTTTGCCTTGTTTATATCTGTATAAGTTAATATGCTTGCGTTCTCTTTTTGAGGTTTGATATTGAAGTCTTGAGCTGTTCTTCTATGTTGTGACCTTTATCACTGTCTTCACATTCCCTCTTACATTAAAATCTCCTGTAACCTCAAGATGTCTCGGTTTAAGATTTTTTTTCAATATGTCAAATATATCATTTGTTGCAGCCTCGTGGGAGATATATTTATTGCGGAAACCGTTGAGGTAAAGCTTCAGGCTCTTGAGCTCAACCACTTTTTTATCAGGGATATATATTATCTTGATGGTGGCAAAATCAGGATAGCCTGACCGCGGGCAGAGACAGGTGAACTCCGGACAGGAAATATCAATAGTATAGTCCTTTTCAGGAGAGGGGTTATCCCAGAACTCAAGTTTTGCCCTTTTTATCGCCTTTTCACCATACCTCATGAGCATGGATTGTAGCAGGTTTGTTCTTGTAAGTAAAGATTATGCAAGCTATCTTTTTGATATGATATAATATGACAAACTATATGACCAATCTCTTTTTAAGCTTTCTCATAGCAGTCAGCAGCGCTGTAGGCTTGGTAAGCCTGAGCCATACGTTGGAAATGGATATATACACCAACCGCATATTTCCTCTTATACCGCTTTTATATGCCATCTCCTATCAAATCCTTGAAAGGCTAAGGACAGGAAAGGCAAAACCTCTTCAGACAGAAAAGATAAAAGAAGATATAAAAGCCGGCACAGCAGCTCTATTTCAGCATATAACGATCGGCAGGATATTTACGGCTGTAGCAATAAGCTTCTGCATTAAGCTTGTATTTGAGATATATTTTTCTTTTCTGTTCCTCTATTTCAGCAATATGTCGTTTATAGATACCTATGGCGATTTTAGCGTGCGGATGATTGGCATATTTTTACGTGGCGAACATCCCTGGCTTGACGGTAAGGAAGGGCTCTATCTGCTCATGATGTTGGCAATTGTTACCAGTTTAGGCACCGGCCTCTGGATCGGATGGACCTCAAAGACAGGGTCAAGGGTCATTCTTGAAGGCGTACTTGCAGGCACTGCGGTTACCTTGTTCAATGCATTGACAAACATGCTCATCCTCTATCAAAAAATAGAGGAAACGGCAAATCAGATGGCAGCCTCTATGGCATATGGCATGCACATTGGTTTTATTGCCGTACTGTCCTTGCAGGTATTGCTCTATGGTTTCTGGAGTGGAATAGCCCAGAAGGCAAAACAGGAACGTGCGGCGCGCGGCACAGCAAAAAAAGTTTTAAAAAAATCAAAATAGCAGGGATAAACCCCGTGAGCAGCGCAGCGACAAAGGCAACGCAGGGGGCACCCATTGCTTCGCAATGGGTCAGGTATTTTTGAGCATGAACTCCTTAAAGATTTGTATAGATAGTGAAATAAACCTGCGTCTCGCCGTCCTGATTAAAGCCGTAGGCAACTCCGAGCGCAGGCGTAATCTTAAGCCAGTAGCCTATGGTCATGTCAAACCTGGCCTCTATACCAGCGCCAACCTTTAATCTGTCAGATGAAAAGCTCCTGTTATCATTCCACACCTCTCCCACATCGGTAAAAACAGCCCCGTGCAGTCTGTCCCAAAAAAAGGGCTTTGTATTTACACCGTGCAAGATATACCAGACAGGCGCACGGTATTCCAATGTGCCCGCGGCCGCATATTGGCCTGCTGCAAATCTGGATGGATAGCCTCTCAAAGGAAATTCTGATTGATACGGCGCGCCGCCTAATTGAAATGCCTGCTGATTTATTCTGTCGCCCTCGGATACGGCGCCTTTGAGATTAAGATAAATAACATTATGCCTCATGGAACCTGAAAACGGCAGCAGGAAATATTCTGCATAGGATGCAATATACTCCCTTGAATTTAAGTCGCTGCCAATATCCCTGCTATAGTGCCTGTATAAAAGGCTTATCCTGAGGCCTTCTTCATGGCTTGTAGAATACGGGTATTTGAGGCTGCTGTTAAATTCAATGCCTGCAAATATGTTGTCCCGTCTGCCTTGAAACACTGCCGCGCCATTCCACTGATTATCAATCAGCTTGCTTATAGCCTCCTGTTTTTGCAAATGGTATCCAACGATAAACTTATATCTCGATTCCAGATAATTTATTGGCACGGATATACTGAAGATAAGGCTTTTGTTTAATTCGTAATAGTTTCCTTTCTGCAGGAAATCTGAATAGAGAACAGGTCTTTCATGCGTCCTGAGTATGAAAGTAGGGTAGGCATAGTCATTTAAATAAGCTGCATCGTAGTATATCCTGCTGCTGGCAGTGCCATAATCTAATTCAAGATAATAGGTGTTATATCCAAGCGCATCCTGACCAGCAGTAAATGCACCAATCACAGCTCCTTTATTGTCGCTGGATAGCGTCGGCAGCCAAAAACGCGGCGCAAGGGTCGGGAGCGCTGAATAAGGCTTAGGCTCAAATTTAATTTCGGATTGCGGATTTTGCCCTGAATCAAGTTCATGGCTTGATTTTAACTCCGCGCCCACTCCATGGACGCCCGCAACTCCGAACTCCCGACTTGTTTCATTCCAATACGGCTTTATCGTGGGACTGGGGATTGTCATCCAGTTTTCAGGATTATATTCCATGCTGGCAATCTTGAAACCCCTGGAGTTATAACTGGAAAAAACAATCTCTTTTCCATCAAAGGACACATCTGGCTGAAATGCGCCGCCAAGTATATGGGTAATTTGATACTGTTTATTCTCATCTATTGAATAGGCAAAGATGTTATAAACCTTTGTCTTGTCCGAGGTATAGATAATATATCTGCCGTCCTTTGACCATGTTGGATAAACACTGTTCCCAGTATCCTCAAAAAGCTGTTTGTGTGTTTTCCCTTCTGTATCGTAAAGATATAAACTGCCTTTCCCGTTATTGTCTGTTACAGAGTAAGCGATAAATTTGCCATTTGGAGACCATCTGGGGCCGGATACCCGCATGAGCTTATAATCAGTTATCTTCTCAAGCCTATAATCATCTCCTTCTTGTTTAAGCAGCGCAAGGTTTTGATTTCCCCGGTCACTTACAATAACTGCAAACATCTTCCTATTTTGAGATATATCAGGCTCTTTTATGCGAAGGCCGTGAGTCAGCCTCTTGAGTTTTTCGTTTTTGATATTATATGCATACAAATCCTGATAGATATCAAAGCCATTATTTATCTCTGCCTGGCTAAAATATAAATATTCGCCGTCAGGAGACCATGAGATGCTGTGGTCTGAATAAAGCCTTCTAACAACCTCTCTTGCCTCTGTGCCATCACTCTTTGTTATCATTATTGCCTCATGACGGTGCGGGTCACGCCTATTAAACGCAACCAGGCTGCCATCAGGAGAATATCTTGGATTCGTAAGGAGTTCGCCGTCCATATTGAATATCCTGTATGGTGTAAAAGGCACCTGCTTCAATATTTCTATCTGTTCTGCCTCTTCCTTTTTTAAATCTTCTACCATCTCATAATAAAGAGAAATATAATTCCCCCTCCCGAACAAATTTGCAGGCGCGCCGTTTAAAAAGTATGGAAACCTTCCTGCATGGGCTGTATTAAGCCTTCCGAGCGCCTCTTTCCCGTATTTGTCAGCAATATATTTTTGAAGCCTCAGGCCAAATGTATACGGCAGGTGTCCATCAGGCCAATAGGGAACCTCGCCATTTATTTTATCAACCGTTGGAATATTATTATCCGCTACCGCCATCCTGAGTATCATCTCATAATAGGCGCTTCTTCCCCTGCCTATAGCTGTATGCTCTGTCTCCGACCATGTTGCGATGCCTTCATGCCACCAGCGTGGCAAAAACACATTCGGCGGTGCTGCGGCAATAAACATGAGAAATGAAAAGAGATTGCCTGAAGGAATAGGCTTTCCAAAGATGCTTCTTGTTATTTTAGAATAGCCTCTTGAAGGGTCCATGGTGAGTATGTGGCTGTATTCGTGGATTATGAGTATCTTAAGCCAATCCTCATACTCGCCGATGGTCATGTCTATGGACGGCGGCGCAATCTGGATGTAGATGGTGTTGTAAGGAAGCACGTCTGCCTGGCCGTTGGTAAAGTCCGAATCGTCTATCAAGACCACCTGCGTCTTTTCCCTGGGCTCCCACTGAAACTCTTTCACCAGCATCGCATGCACGTCCTCCGCAATGGACGCAGCCCTTTGAGCCACATCTTCAAGGCCCTGATGAAAGTGTATTGAGAAATGCCCTGTCTCTATAGTGGAAAATTTAAAAGAGGTGTCAATATTGGCAGCATAAGAAATGGCAGCCTGCAATGTAAATAACAGAAATAATAAGATGAGTTTTTTCATAGGCTGTTAGGCAATTTATAAATTGTCCGTTTCTTATCATAAAATATATAACTTATCAACTGCCATAGCTTGCCGTAAGCCCCGTCCTGTGGACAGGGTTGAGATGGTTTTCCCAAGCCACTAAAATATATAATATGACTAAAATCATGTTACAATAGCTTTCATATTCTTAAAATAGCCTTAAAGGAAAACGATAAACGTGTACCAACAAATTCTCACATACGGAAGAAAAGGTGTTCTATCAGCAGAAGATCTTACCGATAAGATTTTTACGCCCCGCGTGCATCCATTCCATTATCTCGGCGCAATAGCTCTATTTTGCTTATGGCTCCTTCTCATAAGCGGCGTATATCTGTTCATCTTCTACGAAATTGGCGCACCGTATGAATCTCTCAAATATATTACCGAAAGGCAGTGATAACTCGGCGGTATTATGAGAAGCATTCACCGCTATGCCGCAGACGGCAGGTTATTGCCGCAATACTGCATCTTGTCCATGCATATCTCACAGACAGATACCGCCGCTGGCAATGGGTTGCATGGGTTTCCGGCATTGTCCTGCTCGGCGCTCTATGGGTAACAGGGGTTGTAGGCTACTGGATGGTATGGGATCAAAGGGCCCAGATGATAGCCGACTTAACAGCCAGGTTTCTTGATTATCTGCCTATATTCGGCGAGTCTCTTTCCATGTCATTCTCACGCAATAATCTTATCACCAATTTCTTTTTCTTTGTAGCGCTGTTTGTCCACCTCATGGTGCCTGTATTGTTGTTTATTGCCCTATGGATCCATGTAGTGAGAATATCCAAACCTATTATCAACCCCCCAAAAATAATTGCAACAATAATCGTGTTTATAATAATAACCGTGGCGGTCATAAAACCTGCAACCAGTTTATTGCCTGCGAATGCCAATAAGATTATTTCTAAAATAGGGATAGATTGGTTTTACCTCTTCTTTTATCCTATGTTCAATGCCTTGCCAACCTGGCTCTCCTGGGTTATCGTGACTGGCAGCACATTGTTTCTCACCATAGCCCCATGGCTTATCAGGTCAAGAAAATATGCGCCAGTTGCGGCATATGCGTCGGCTCCTGCAACTTTAATTTGGCAAACAGCTACATGCCTGGCGGATGGGAAAAGGATGGCGCATCATTTATATATGAAAAATTTGTATTAAAACCAGGAAGCCACAGGGTGCTTATAAAGATACGAGATACGAAGGATGGGGGGCGGTTTGATTATGCCTTTGAAGGCAGTATTGAGTCCAAAGCAGGATATGTAACTATTGTAGACTTTGATGAACATAATAAAAGATTCTTCATACGGCAATAATTTTATATCGCTGTACCCGCCGTATCTCCATTGCCTGCAAATCCATGCCGTACCGTCTTTTTTATCGTCTGCCTGAAACCAAGATTCATCGGCAGAAAAAAGTTCCACTTGGATGTTGTCCCCCACAGCCGATGGTAAATAGAAGAGTAGGAGTGAAAATATTTTAGCGCATCATAGTAGCCGTAGAGCAGTTCTTCCGGCGACATGCACTTTGGTTTAAATACAACATTGTTGGTGTTATACCTTGACCAGTCGCGGTCTATTATCCGCCCCTCGGAATTAAATTGCTCATATAGCACTGTGCCGGGATACGGCGTAAGTATGGAAAAATATGCAATCTCAAGCTTTGCCTTAATAGTAAATTCTACTGTCCGCTCAAAAACGCCCTCGTTATCATGGTCAAAGCCAAAGACAAATGAACCATTTATGCCTATTCCGTAGTCATGAACCTTTTTTATGACATCAAAATAATTTTGAGGCTTGTTAAAACCCTTCCCCATCTTTGAGAGATTATCATGGGAGAGTGATTCAAAGCCAATAAGAAGCCCCATACAGCCGCTCTTCCTGCACAAATCCAATATCTCATCATCCCTCACAATATTAACCGAGGTCTGTCCCAACCATTTCAGATTATACGGAATGATGCGCCTTAAAAACTCCTTTGCATAGGTTTTATTGCTAATAATATTGTCGTCAACAAAAAAAACCACATTTTTAAGGGTGAACCTGCCATCAAATGGCTTAAGGTTTTGTATCTCCTTCTCAACTTCATCAATAGGTCTGTTTCTGAATTTGCCGCCAAAGGAATTGGTTACTGAACAGAACTCGCAGTCATGAGGGCATCCCCTTGTTGTTTCCACAAAGTGCACAGGCAAATATTTTTTATCTCTATAGATATTCCAGTCTGGTATTGGCAGATTTGCCAAGGAAGGGAATGTGACGTGCTTGTAAATAGATTTTAATTCGCCCTTCTTAAAATCATCCAGCACATTCGGCCATAGTCCTTCTGCCTCGCCTATGACAATACTATCGCAGTGTTGAAGCGCCTCCTGAGGGAGCTTTGACGCATGCATCCCTCCCATCACAACCTTTATGCCTTTTACCCTGTAATCGTCAGCAATCTCATATGCCCGAGTTACAGCAGGGGTCATTGCAGTAATACCAACAAGGTCTGCTGATTCATTCAAATCAAGAGGCTCAACCTTTTCGTCAATTATCTTGAGTTTCCAATCAGGCGGCGTAAGCGCAGCAACCTTTAATAAGCCAAGCGTGGGCAGACGAAAGTAAAAATCTCCGCCCAAGAGACTTTTTGAGGCTAATGGAGAAATCAATAAAAGTTTTTTCTTATCTGCCATCCTCAGGACCCAGTTTAGGCCATTTTTCAGAAGCCTTTAATGTTGTCTCATACTGAGAGAGGAGTTCTTTCATTTTAGGTTTGTTTGAATCCTCCCATTTTTTCAAAACTTCGGTATTGGGCTCAAGCTTATTTAATTCGTTTTCATACACCTTCACTTTATCCCAGTATTCAGACCCTTTAGTAACCGCAACAAACCCTACTCTTGCCTTCCATAGCCCCATATGCACCTCTGTCAAAACGTAATATGTTTTCCCAGCCTCAAGTTGTGCCTCTAAAAATACCTTATTTTCAGCAACAGCAACAAATGTATGTTTCCCTGGTTCAACTAAATAATCAAACTGGGCTTTAGCAACGCTGTTACCGATAACCTTTTCTCCATCCCAAATATTGAAATTTATAGCAAAACCAAAGCCTGAAGGCCGCATAAAGCGCACCAAGGCTTTATCGCTTGTCGGCTGCAACAAAGCTTGAGACGGTTTCATATAAGCAGAAGAACCAGCGCAGGATGTGATAAAAACCGTAATACCTAATAGACACAATAAACGGATTTTAATAATCATGACAGTCATCCTCCTTTTACCTTAGTTTGTGTAGATTTTCCTCATCCACTTAAAATAAACAATTGAACCTATCTGCTTCACAAAAGCATTTAAAATATTTCTATCTCCGAGACATTGCTTGCAATAAGGATGTACCACTCTAAACCTATTAAATCCCTTTACAACTTCTTGCACCACTTTCTTATTTAGATATTCTTTAATAGAAGTATCCCCGTAATTATATGCCGCTGTCCTGCCGCCAAAGTCAGCGCAGCAGAATGTATAATCCCCATTCCACAAAATGCCGAAATTCTCCTGTATTCCCGGACAATATCCGAATACTGCATTTACATTCTTCTCATCAAAGTGAATTGCCCAGTCACCCATTACCCTCGTATGTAAAGATAATCTGTCGCTTATTTTTACAGTGTTCTCTTTAAAAGTCCATATCTTTTTTATTTGCTTTAACACATCATTGTATCTGTGTTCAAGAGGGGTATCTTTTATTATCCTTTTAGACCACAATTCCAGATGTTCTTTAAGGGCAGATGAGGTATCTGCTATACTAACCTCTGGAAATATTGGAATGAGCAGTCTTCTTAAAGGTGACGAAAGAAAACTTATCACCAACTTTGTTTTTCCTGTTTTATTTAAAAATTTCTTTGCTGCTGCAGCAATATTATCCGCATATTCATCAAATTTTATCCCCCTGGCGCCTCTTAAAGAAAATGTCTTTTCATCAGGTGTCTGCAAAGAGATGATGATTTTTCCAACACCCGCATTGATGAGTTCATCCAGTAATTTCTCCTTTAAAAGACTTCCGTTTGTTGTCAAACATGTTTCAATCCCTTTATTGCCTGCATATTCTACAACATCAATAAGATTGGGATACAAGACAGGTTCCCCCATAACATGAAACAATACTGTTTTTACCGCCCTTGTATCAGCTACTTCATCAAGTATCACCTTTGCCGTCTCAACCGGCATCATCCCTCTCTGCCTTTTCATTTTGGAATCTGGACAGAACTCGCAGGCGAAGTTGCAGAAGTTTGTGAGTTCAATATGTAATCTGTCTATGGGGAGAGATATTATGCCTATTTTATGGTTTTTCATGTTTCATTCTTTTAAAAACATACGGGAGACTTCCAAGAATAATTATTACAGACAGAGAAATAATAAAGCCCAAGCTTAGTGGATTCAAAATGGAACTGCCGAAGTATGTATATATAAAACTGGTTGGAACAAGGGCAATCAGGCTTGCAAAATAAAAATCTTTAAATCTCATGCTTGAAAGCCCCGCTGAATAACTTACCATATCCCACGGAAGGCCGAACAACCTCATCGTAAAGATTGTTTTAAAACCTCGTTTCTCCATTTTTTCATCCACCATAAGTAATCTTTTCCGTCCCTTCAGGAGTTGCTCAATCCATATTCTGCCTAACCACCGTGTAAAATAAAAACCGACAACAGTCGACCCTGCCCCGCCGACAGCAACATAGAGAGTGCCATACCATGGGCCGAAGAGCGTACCTGCTATTATAGTAAGCCACAGAGACGGAAGAAAAAAAATTATGGGCTTCACTATGCAGATAATGATAAAGGCAAGAGGGGCTGCTGCTCCAAAACTGTCAATAAAAGATTTAATATCATCAGAATTTTGGTAAGGGATGTATAGATAGGCAAGGATACCAAGCAATACGAACAGCGCTCCCTTAAAAATATAAGGTCTTAATTTAGTAACCTGCGCCTTCATTTTCTATATTTGTGATAGTTACACCTTTTGGAATATCAAAATGAAAGGCGCTTGCGTTTATAGATGGGTTCAACACAATATCTCTCAGTTCGGTAACTGTCGAATTTCCATTCTTATCTATTACTTCAAATTTATAGGGCACGCCTTCGCCATCTTTATACCAGATGTATATTGCAGTGAGATATTTCGCAGCCATGCTGGATTTTGGCCTCATCTCAAATATAAGGCTGTCATTTGGATTATATGCTGCAATATCAAACCGTTTGCCTATTTCCTCAAGAGACATAGCCATTGCAGATGAGAAAAATTCCATTGTTTGTCTTGCAATAAACTGCTCTGAAAGTATGTATTTTTGCGCTTCCTTTACATCAGGGTGATATACCCACATTATTTTGCCGTCAACAATGATAGTAAGCGGTTCAGGTTTTTTTACCTCCCAGTGCAGCAGGTTGGGCCTTTTTAAGATTATTGTCCCTTCTGTTGCAATCTCATTCTTCAGCAACTGGTTTTTCTTTCTCTGGTACACAACAGCGCTTACGGCATCTATATTCTTCTGAACATCCTTTATTTTATTTTCTGCCTCTGCCATTGCTTTGGTTTCAAGCGGCGCACCCAGCACTTCACCCTGACTGCCTCCGCTTTGACTCCAGACGGCTATGGATGGCAAAAGAATCAGGCTGCAGACAGCAGCGAATAGCCGGCAGCCGGTTTTTTTGACAGCCAATCTTTCACTGTCCACTGCCTGCGACCCTCTGCCTTTTTAAGATAAATGCCTTTTCCACCCTGCCCCTGAATGTATGGCCGACGTTGTAGGTACAAAACGGGCATATCAGACCATTCGGCACAGAATAATCTGATGTATCTTTGGAAACAGCTTCACAGGCTGTCATGAAAAACCTCCAAAACTGCAGTCTAAAAGTCTAACAGCCTACAAGTCTACAAGTTAAAAACTTTCAGGCTAACAACTTGTAGGTTTGTAAACTGCATTTCTATAGCTCTACAAAATTATACCACTGGTCAGGATACTGTCTGATATAATATTCAAATATTGCAGTAATCTTTTGTGCGTAATATTGTAAATCTCCATCATTCTCTATAAATATAGGCTTTTCTGCTATCGCACGATATGTTTCCCCATCCCTCACCACAAAACCAGGGATAAGAGCAGCGCCTGTCTTTTTTGCAAGGACAAGCGGACCGCTCGGGAAATGATATGCCTTGCCAAAGAATTCAGTTGCCATGCTGCGGTTGTCATTTTCATATCTATCTACCAGCATAGCCACAACTTCATTTCTCTGCAGGGCATTAAGCAGTTCAACCATTGCAAATGGCGATTCGCCGAGAATAACAGTATTTATATTGTGCTGTTTTCTATACTCCCCTTTTATATCATCTATCCTATGAATGCCGTCACGAAATGTTACTACATTGATCTTTATGTCCTGCCTGCCGAAGAATATGGCGCCAAGCTCCCAGTTCCCCAGATGGGCAGTAAGCATTATAACGCCATTCCCTTCTTTTAGTGCATTTTTTATATTTTCTGTTCCTTCTATGTTCGGCATTACCTCAAACAAGGAATCCCTCTTGAGAGATCTGAATCTCCCATAATCAACAAGATATGTAGAATAATTTCTAAAAGTGCTTATGGTCAAGGCTGCAATATCCTTATCCGATAAATCAGGGAAAACCCTCCGCAGGTTGTTCTTTACATTCTGTTTTGCCTTTCTATAAAGAATATAGCTTATGTCAGCTACCCTTCTTGCAAACCAGTAGGAAAGACGCTTTGGCAAATAACCGCTGCCCCATATCCCCAGCTGATAGATTATAGGCTTTCCAAGAATATGCCTTTCTCCTTCTGAACCATCCTTCTCTCGTTTCCGTTTGATGGCCATTTCCATAACCTAAATTTTTATCATGAATCATGTCAAAAAAACAACAGGAAAACCAAGTCCATAGCTCAGCATACACTTTAAAATCCATTTGACACCACTAAACCATTTTAGTATAGTGCAACGCAAAATTTAGGGCTCTATAATTCAGGAGGTTAGAGAGTATGATGAGAATGAAAAGGATTTTAACAGTTATTAGCATCACTGCCGTCTTATTCTTATATTCCGGATTGGCATCTGCTTCTGAAGGCGCAGGCATTTCGCCGGATGAAGCCTTGAGTAAACTTGTTGACGGCAATAAGCGTTTTGTAGAAGGCAAGCAGGTGCAAAAGGATATTGGCAATACAAGGCGAACAGAACTTACAAAAGGTCAGCAGCCCTTTGCAGTAATCCTGAGCTGTTCCGATTCAAGGGTTCCCCCCGAACACATATTTGACCAGGGGCTCGGCGATATCTTTGTTGTGAGGGTTGCAGGAAATGTTGCAGACCCGATAGAACTGGGAAGCGTAGAATATGCGGCAGAACATCTTGGAAGCCCGTTAATCCTTGTTCTCGGCCATCAGATGTGCGGCGCTGTAAAGGCCACGGTTGCTGGCGGGAAACCAGAAGGCAATATAGGTTCTATTGTAAAAAAGATAGAACCTGCGGTAAAAAAAGCAAGGGCGCAGAACAAGGATAAAGATAAAGTGCTGGATGCGGCAATCCTTGAAAACACCAAAAATACTGTTGCAGCGCTTACTCAAAAGAGCGCAATAATAAAGCATCTGGTTGAGGAAAAGAAGGTGAAGATAGCGGCCGGTGTTTATAATATGTCAACAGGCAAGGTAGAGCTTGTTGAAGCGTCTTCGTCAGACAAGGCTGAAGGCAGCCATGAATCCTCGCATGAACATGCGCACGCAGAACATAGCCACGCAGGCCATTAAAAAGAGAGTTTACGCATAAATAAATTGCAAGGGCTGGCAAATGCCGGCCCTGTTTTTTCAAAATGAGACAAAAAATTAAAAATAGCTTTCTGTATTTATCTATTTTAATAACTCTTGCCTTTCTATCTTCCTGCAACAGTTCATCAAATAAACCTCAAGAAACCTCACAGCAACCCCAGCAAACAGAATCGACAGGACAGATAGTTGATAAGTATGTCAATACCCTGACCACTGCGCAGGATAAGGCCAAAAAGGCGGCAGGCGCTGAAAACAAGAGAGTGGAAGAAGAAAATAAGGCTGCGCAGGAAATGGAAAAACAGTAGTTGTTAGACAAGACTATCGTTTTTGGCCAACGGTCTTGCGCATAAACTACACCTTCTCCCCAACCCTCTCCCCAAGCAACCCCGTGGGCCGGAATATCAAAACCAGTATCAAGATCAAAAACGCAAACACATCCTTGTATTCGCTGGATATGTAGCTTGCGCCCAAACCTTCTACCAAACCAAGCAGAAGCCCTCCAAGCATTGCTCCCGGGATGTTGCCGATGCCGCCGAGAACAGCCGCGGTGAATGCCTTGATGCCCGCGCTGTAGCCGATAAAGAAATTTACAGAGCCGTAATACATGGCGACCATAACGCCTGCGGCTGCGGCAAGGATTGAACCTATTACGAATGTCCCTGCTATGACACTATCCACATTTATACCCACAAGGCTTGCCATCCTGCTGTCCTGGCTGGTTGCGCGCATGGCCTTGCCGAGCCTTGTCTTTTTTATAAAAAGGTGGAGGATTGCCATTAAAACAAGTGATGTTAAAAGAATAAAAATTTGCAGATAGCTTATGCTTGCGTTGAGGATTTCTATTCCTGTTGAAGGGATGATGTGCGGGAAGACCTTGTCAACCGTGCCTTGCGTGAGCATGACATAATTTTGCAAAAATATGGACATGCCGATTGCTGAGATTAACGGCGCAAGCCTGTGCGCGTGGCGGAGCGGCCTGTATGCGCTCCTTTCCATGGTCAGTCCGTAAGCACCGCAGAAAAGGCCGGAAATGAAAAAAACCAATAATATGGCTAATGGAAGATTTGCGGCAGTGATGCCTGCTGATGTCAGAACGCCGAGCGTAATGATGGCCATGTATGCACCGAGCATATAAATCTCGCCGTGGGCAAAGTTTATAAGCTGCAATATTCCGTAGACCATGGTGTAGCCCAAAGCAATCAGGGCATACACGCTGCCGAGGGTTAGACCGTTTATGAGTTGCTGAAGAAACATGCTTTATTCCGGTTTCCAATACTCCTTAAATTCTCCCCGTCTTTTGTTATCCACACGATATATGGCGCTTTAAGCACATCGCCTTTTTTGTCAAACTGGACTTTACCGAGCGCGCCATCATATGTAAGATTATGAATTGCATCGGCTATCTTTTTTCCATCGGTTACACCAGCCTTGCTAATACCTGTTAAAAGGATATTTGCCGCATCATAGGCATATATGGAATATGGTCCATGCTCTCCATATTTTGCGTGATATTTATCCAGAAACGCCTTTGCTGTTGGAATATTCAACGGGTCAGGGCTGAATGTAAGATATGTGCCCTCTGCATTTTCCTTGCCTGCGATTTTTATAAACTCCTTGTCAATAGTTCCATCACCGCTCATAAACGGCGCCTTTATGCCGAGTTCCTTTGCCTGTTTTACCAGAAGCCCTGCCTCAGGATATATGCCGCCGAAATAGATAAGCTCAGGCTTTTTATCCTTTATGCTTGTCAAAACCGCCCTGAAATCTTTATCTCCCTGAATTACAACTCCGTAGTAAACAACATCCGCCGCATTGCCAATGGCCTTTTTAAACTCATCCGCAAGCCCCTGTCCGTATGTTGTCTTGTCGTGTATAATTGCAACTTTTTTAATTTTTAATGACTTTGCGACAAACTACGCCGCAATCTTTCCCTGCTGGTCATCCCTGCCGCATACCCTGAATACATTCTCAAAACCTCTTTCTGTTAATTGAGGGTTTGTTGACGCCGGTGTTATCATCGGGATATAGCCCCTGTCTTTATAAACCTCTGATGCTGGAATGGATGCGGAACTGTTCCAGTGTCCGATAACCCCTGCTGCGCCTGAATTTGAAAGTTTATTTGCAACTGTTACCGCAAGCTTCGGGTCATGCTGGTCGTCTTCAATAAAGAGCTCAATCTTTTTGCCGAGAACGCCGCCCTTTTCGTTCCACTCGCTTACTGCAAGCTCAACACCATTTTTCAAATCAGTCCCCATCTTTGCCTGATCCCCTGTCATCGGCCCTGCAACACCGATTTTTATGGTATCTTCCTTTTTGGCGCAGCCTGTGAAGAGAGTGAATAGTGAAAAGTGGATAATAAATAACAAAAACGCAATTTTGATTTTTTTCATGCTTCATGCCTCCTGTTCTTTCTTGTTTTCACCTGAAAATAGTTCTTTTACCCCATCCCCACCCTAACCCTCCCCTTGAAGGG
>JACPZB010000024.1 GCA_016195725.1 Deltaproteobacteria bacterium
AGTTGATATAGATTGGGTTTGCATAAACAGCGGCCCTGAGCCGCTCTATCTCTTCCGGGGTCCGAGGGATTGTCTTCATCATCTGATATACCTCCATCCCCTCTTCCGTACCCCGGATATCCTTCACCTTCCGTGCAGCAAGACTGAGGATATTACGGCGCACCGCATCCGGCATCCGCTCAATCCCTTCCTGTATCCGTTTGACCTTTGCTAAAACATCGGGCTGGAATACATTTCCATCCTTTGGAACAATTCCTATCAGTGTAAAGTTGCTTCCACCGAAGACCTTCTCAAGAACCTTGGTGGCCTTAACATACGGATGAGATTGCGGAGCCCAGATATCCGGATCCATATCTATCTTGAGTTTTGCAATCTGCATACCCAAAAATACGGTAATCATAATCACAGATATGATTACCCACACACGAATCTGTATCAACAACTTGGCATAACTACGTATCAGATTTGTCATCACTATAATTTCCTCCTATGTAATTCTGTTACAAGAGGCAGTATCTCCCCAGGTGTATCTACCACATGAAAGGCCCCCGCTGCCAGTAGAGATTGGCGATCATTCATGCCCCACCCTGCGCCTATCATACGAATACCTGCCTTAATACAACTCTCAGCATCTTTAATCTCATCTCCAATATAGCACAATTGAGACTTGGGAATACCAGAGTCTTTGATAAGGGTATTGATCGGCTTTGTTTTATTGAACATGGATGCACCACAATAATATCCATTAAAAATATCTACACTGTGCCGTTTTAACAGCGAGATACTGTGCTCGGCTGGACTTGAGGTAAGCAAGTAAAAAGGTGTTTTTTGGCTTTGTAAACTGAGAAGAAGTTCTTTTATCCCTTCAAATAGATCTATACGATAGCGTCTTTCCCGGATAAGTATCCTCATCTCACGCCGCCACAGATACAAACGAAGCGGATTGAGATGGATATGGTCTTTTATAAATTTTTTAAATGGCA
Organism: Deltaproteobacteria bacterium; assembly: GCA_016195725.1. Lineage (GTDB taxonomy): Bacteria > Desulfobacterota > GWC2-55-46 > UBA9637 > UBA9637 > UBA10170. The sequence continues at coordinate 984 of JACPZB010000024.1, forward strand.
TCTTTCTCAAATCATTAAGACTGTCAATTTGCGCATAACCATACTTAACCGCCAAACAATTCACACATTCAATCAAGACACCTAAAGAATCTGCCAAAGTTCCATCAAAATCAAATATCAAGCCTTTTTTTATGGAGTCCATTTTTTGTCCTTGGAAAATATAGACAGCACCTTATAGCGACATGGAAATCTAAAATAACTTCACATTACATTCCATATTGTTGTCACTGAATAAACGATAAAATTGTTCACCGTATCGCAAATTGTTAATACCCTGTCAAAATTTAAAAAAACCATACTTTTCACGGGACTACTCAATTGCGCAAATTGTACTTCAGTCGCCTTAAAAAAGACTTATTACGGTGATGAGAGTGATGTCTTGCATCACTTTCAAGTACAGCTAAAAAATTTGCCACCTTTTCTTTGGCTTTTTCTATAGCTTCATCAATCGGCATAAGCATGGGCAATGAAAAAATCTCGATAATTCTCTCAAGACGCTCTTTAACGCTGCCACCTATTACATAGTATGGAATTTTAAGTTCATTTAGAGTATCTATCAATATTTTGTCGGATAATGCTCTGAATTCCTCGGATACCGGGCGGTGGTTATCACCCACGAGCGGAAACTCTACCGGAAGATGTACAAACGCATCATATAGTCTCTTGGCACGTGTTTTTACAACTACTCCGTAAGCATCCATATACCCTTGATAGAAGTGCTTATAAGGTAATCCGATAATTTTTTTGATATTACGAGCAATAAAACCATCAGACGGATTAATGCCACCTATCATTCTAGCCTGTCCATATATCCACTCATGTATGACAGAACCATCGGAGAAAAATGGTCCTATTACTTTCTCTTCGTTAGCAATGCGTTCTTCTAATCTCAGTAAGCCAAGCTGTATCAGCTCTCTCCCATTTAATTCTTGCACCTGTTTCCCTGGCAGCGCCTCTAACAATATCTCACGCGATGTTTTTGCATGTGTTCTTGGAATGCCGGTCAAAAGAGATAAAGCTTCCGTAGTAGTTGTTTTTCCAGAAGAATAAGTTCCCGATACCGCAATCTTCAGACCTTTATTGATGTTCACCATTTTTTCACTCCTTATCATGGAAGCTGATGGGCAACACTATAACTTGCCTCTACGGAAGGGAGAAATACCACAAAATCAGCAGTTCTCCATTGTTTACCATTCTTTGAAATTGCCTTCGTATTCTTCATCCATGCTGCTGCTTGAAAACCATCAGGCTGGAAGAGTGGTTTGTTATACTCAAACGAAATCCTGCGCATCCATAGGTTGTTGCTATAAGTAGAAAGCACCTTGTCCGCATTGAATATGGTTTTTGTTCGGATAAGTCATACTAATTTGAGTTGAAATTTTCTTTTTATCTGTATCTATAATGACATCTTTGATTTCATGAAATGAGGTTTTATAACCCATCCCGTAGTAGCGGAGTTCTGATTTCCCTAAAAGATCATCTATATGCTGATAATGGTGATGATTTTCAGCCTTCGTCTCATTGACCCAATGATCTATCACCATCTCCACTGAAATGTTCCCTATATTTGACACAAAGTGGGAAAGGTTCCCACACAGTGAAGTCCCATTTATCTCAGACATGCTAAGTCTTGTATTAACGCTAAAGTTACTCAAATCCTGCGTGGCGGTATTGACCCTCATTATGCATTTCCTTAACCACATTTGATTTTTATGCGACTCTTTGACATTATGAACTGTATAAAGATATGCCTCGTTCAATTGGGCGCTTATGGCAAGGGCGTCAATACTGCTCAGATGGGGCTTCAACTCATGATGTGCTTTTTTTGACCAATTTCTTGGATAATTGATGCTTGCAACAGCCTCAACAGTTTTGTCAAATGGCTTTATATGAACATCGTGTATATGATGAGTAACATTCCTAAAGCCGTTGCCAAAAAACCTGCTATCCCTAGGCCCAAGTATCTCATCAATTGATTCACAGGTAAATCTGTCAATATCTGCCACAAACATAACTATATCCTCCTTGTTTGTACTTGGCTGCACATCCTTATTGTTTTCATACCCTAAACTTTACTCAGGTTATTTAGCAGAGTTTTGTTTGTTTACACAACTAACCGTTTGGTTAGGTGAAATCAGACAAATTTGGACTCCAAAACAATAAATTCCCCTCCGATTACTTACAAATCAAGCTCGCCAAGGGGATGCTGCAAAAAAACCCCTTTGTTCATGAAACCCTGACCTTGATGAGACCAAGATTCTGGAATATAGAAGACTATAAAGATAAACCTGCGTATAAGGAATTTGTTAGAATTGATAAAGATTTTGGACTGACCCGTGGTCTTTCATCTGCCTTTTCTGAGGCCGATGGCAAATCAACTTATTTGCTTTTAGCAAATCCAAACGAAAGACCTCATGAACGACATCTGCAAATAGTGGATTTCTTGATGCCGCATCTGCATCACACGATTAACAGAATATATGGTTCACATAATGGAAACGGCAATTTGAACTCTCTTACAATGAGGGAATTAGAGGTTCTAAAATGGGTCATGGAAGGGAAGACAAACTGGAATAATGTCAATCAGTGAGGCAACCGTCAAATTTCATCTGCTCAATATCTTTAGAAAGTTAGATGTTGTAAACAGAGGACATGCGGTGGCAAAGGCCTTACAGATTGCACCGCATATCTTTTTATAGTAAAATCCTCATCTAATATTTGCACCTTGCCTTTTGTTTTTACAATGGAGCAACGCAAAACCATGACCCGTTTTTTAGCAGTGTTTGAAAGAGATTTAAGAAGGTTTCTCAGAAACCCGATAGTCATCATGGCAAGCGTTGTCATGCCGATACTCTATCTGGTAATCCTCGGAAATTCATTTCAGGGCGAATTAAAAAATCTTTCTATTGCTGTTGTTGATATGGACAACGGGCCTCATAGCCGCAGGGTAGTTGAATTGCTGCATGCGCTTGAGGCAGGGCCGAAAACAATCAAGATGTATCATCTGTCAGATCAGGGAATCGCGCTGGAGAATTTAAAACAAGGGCTGTTAAAGGGAGCGCTTATTATTCCGCCGGATTTCAGCAGGGATGTGATTCATGGAAAAGGCGGGGAGCTTGGGCTTTTTTTAGATAACGCAGAATCTATCTCCGCCAATTCCATTCGCATGGCAATATCAGGCGCATTGGCTGAGCTTAAAAATGAGTTTATCTCTGTACGCGAGGAGCAGACAAAAACAAAACTCCGTGAAGTAGAACTCTATAAAAAGGTGGACTACGACCAGACCCTTATTCCCGGTGTTGTGATTATGGCAATATTCCTGGGCGCCATGACAACAGGCGTATTCAATATCGTGATGGATAAGTTTTTGGGAATCGAGGAAAGCCATTTTCTAACCCCGCTTACAAAACTGGATATTGTCATGGGCCTTATTATCAGCGGGCTTCTTATCACAACCATCATAGCCATGCTTGTGCTTTTTTTCAGCTCCCTTATTGCAGGCATATATCTGTGGCAAATCTTGAACATCTACAGCTTAATTTTGGTTATTTTTATTATAATGCTCTCTACCCTTGGTCTGCTCGGCATGATGTTTATTATTCTTGGCAGGGCTAATCACCCAAGGATAGTCGGGGTTTTGGGAGGATTTTTGAATGTCATATTCTTTTTCCCAAGTGGGGCGATTTACCCAACAGAGAGTTTTCCGGCATGGCTCAAGGCGTTTGCAATTGCAAATCCAGAAACCTATTCAGTCCATGCCTTAAGGGCTATACTTTTTAAGAACGCAGGTCTTTCAGCAGTCCAGGGAGATATCTTTTTCCTTATCATCTTTACCCTGATTACCATAATCATCTCAATCACTACATTTAAACGAGGCTTGTAAACCTCTCCTGAATCCAGCTATACCACATACTCCACGCCACAGCCGATCTTTGCAGATACCTCTATGATATCAAGCTTCGGATTCATGCCGATGGGTTCCTTTTTAACCTTTGCAATATCAAAATTTGTATAAGGGAGGAGGCCAATCTTATTTATCAAAAGAAGGCTTGCCTCGCTGAACATGAGCGGATACTTGAGGGGCTTGTCATCGCCTTCTGTAACGCTCAGAAACATTACCTTGTCTTCCATGCGCCAGGCGCGTTCATCATATTGATGACACATATGCCGTTGGACGTTTTTCAGTGTGAACTAGAACTCCTTTAACCCATCCCTTTCCAATAACTCATTTATCAACTTCATGGCCTCGTTTCCGGCTTGTTTGTCAATCTTCTGAATAGCAAAACCTGCATGCACGAGCACATAATCCCCAACGCTCACCCCTTCGGGCATAAGGAGGATGCTGATATCCCTGCGAACGCCATGGACATCAATGGTTGCTATGGTGTCCTTTATTTCTACGATTTTGGATGGGACTGCGAGGCACATAACAGTATCAAAGTGTCAAAGCATCAAAGCGTCAGAGTAAAAACCTTGCCCCTTTGACTCTTTGACCTTCTTGTTTGCCCTTAACCTCCACTCCCCACTCGTTCAGCCTGTGAAGCACTGTCTTAATAAGCCTGTCAAAATTTTTATATACAGCCTCTGACATGCCAAGTCCGGTCTCAATACTTTCCGGCTGTATGCCTACGAGGGCCATTTTGGCAGGCGTTCTTCCCTGAAGCTTTAAAGCAGAGAGGACATCGGGGAATGCTATTTGATGCACTGATAATTTCGCGCTGGGAAATGATGGAATCTCTTTATCTTCAATAGTTACAATTGTCCCCGGCTCTTTTTTGATATTTACAGCATCGATAATAAGAATTTTGTCCATCCCCTCTATGAAGGAGAAAAGGTCAATGCCCATAGTGCCGCCGTCAATAAGCTGGACATTCTTTGGAAATGCAAAACCCTTTCTCAATGCTTCAATGGCGTGGACTCCAACGCCTTCATCCTGCAACAGAATATTACCGAGGCCCAATATGGCAATCTTTTCCTCTGGTCGTGTCTTTTTAACCCTCACCTCATTCCTTTCCTGTTATAAACTTATATCCGCTGAATATTGAGCCCATAAGCCCGTTCTTTTCAGTAGAATCCAGCCGCCATACAATATAGATATGTATGCCTATAAAGACAAATATAAAATACATGGCCAGGTAATGCAAGCGCCTGATTGTTTGCATTGTCATTTAGATATTTTCTCCATCCCTCCCATATACTGCCTGAGGGCCTCCGGTATGACAACGCTTCCATCCTCTTGCTGATAATTTTCCAGTATGGCGACCAGTGTTCTGCCCACGGCAAGGCCGGAGCCGTTGAGGGTATGGACAAAACGGGGCTTGCCGCCGTCCTTAGGTTTATATTTTATATTCGCCCGGCGAGCCTGAAAGTCTTCAAAATTGCTGCACGAAGATATTTCCCGGTATTTATTCTGACCCGGAAGCCATACCTCTATATCGTATGTCTTTGCAGACGCAAAACCCAGATCGCCTGTGCAGAGCGCAACAACCCTGTAGGGAAGGCCGAGTTTCTGCAATATCTTTTCCGCATCTAATGTGAGTTTTTCCAACTCATCGTATGAGGTTTCCGGTTTCGTAAATTTTACCAATTCCACTTTGTTGAATTGGTGCTGTCTGATGAGCCCCTTCACATCCTTGCCATAAGAACCTGCCTCTTTTCTGAAACAAGGCGTATATGCCGTGTAGTAAATCGGCAAATCATCTTCCTTCAATATCTCATCCCTGAAAATATTTGTTACTGGAACTTCTGCCGTCGGGATTAAAAAATGATCCCATCCCTCAATCTTGAATAAATCTTCTTCAAACTTGGGAAGCTGGCCTGTTCCGGTCATGCAAGCCCTGTTCACCATAAACGGCGGAAGCACCTCTGTGTATCCGTTCTTGCACGTATGCATATCCAACATGAAATTGATAAGTGCCCTCTCCAAAAGCGCGCCAGTTCCTTTATACAAGGTGAACCGCGCTCCGGCCAATTTGCTGCCCCGCTCAAAATCAAGAATGCCAAGATTGACGCCTATTTCGCTGTGATCTCTGGGGGTAAATGCAAATTGAGGAATGTTGCCGTGTCTTCTGACTTCTACATTATCATCCGTTGTCTTGCCTATGGGGACGGATTGGTGAGGGAGGTTGGGAATCTGGAGCAAAAATTCTTCCATTTTCAGCTCACATTCTATAACAACATTATCAAGTTCATCTATCTGATTGGAAATAGATTTCATTTCAGCCATAATTCTGGCTGTATCTTTGTTTTCTTTTTTAAGCCATGCTATTTCTTTGGAGGCGCTATTTTTTTTTGCCTTCAGCAATTCAACGGACTGAATGGCCATCCGTCTCTTCTTATCAAGCTCTTTTATCCCTGAAAGGTCAAGAATGCCGCCGCGGGTTTGTAGTCTCTTCTCTACATCAGCAAGATTCTCTCTCACAAATTTCATATCCAGCATAACTATTTTTCACCATCCCACCTTTTATACAACCTATTCTCAATGCCCATCGCATCCAGAATCTTGCCCACGACAAAATCAACGAGGTCTTCAATCTTTTTCGGTTGGTGATAAAAACCTGGCATTGCAGGGATAATATGCGCGCCCATCTTGGAAAGCTTAAGCATATTTCCCAGATGAATCTGGCTTAAAGGCGTTTCCCTCGGAACAAGTATAAGCCTTCCTCTTTCCTTCAGCGCTACATCAGCAGCCCGCTCAATAAGATTACCTGATATACCGCAGCTTATCCTTGCGAGCGTCCCCATTGAGCAGGGGCATACAATCATATCCCGCACAAAAGAAGAACCACTACTGAGGAAAGAAGAAATATCCTCTGCAGGACAGTAGGTTATTCTCCCTTTGGCTTTGCCGAAATATTTCTTAAGCCATTTTTCTATCTTAAATCTGCCGCCTTTTAATCTTAAATTTGTTTCATGCTCCAGAACCAGAAAACCAGAAGGGGAGATGAGGACTACCACATCATCTCCCCTGTCAAGAAGTTCTTGTATCAGCCTTAGGCCGTATATCGCACCACTGGCGCCTGTTATGGCGACAATCTTTGTATTTTGCCGCATAAAAAAGACAGAAACGAGAAACAACAAAATAGTTTTTCTCATCTCTCATTTCTTGTTCTTCTATTTCTGTTGTTAAGATTACTCCTTTGCCTTTATCGCAACATAGAAGGTGTTGCCGCCCCTCACTATACGGAAGAGTATTGTGTCAGCCTTGCCAGCCCCCTTCATGGCCTCTCTGTATTCCTTCAGATTTTTAACCTCTTTCCTGTTTACCTCTTTTATAATATCCCCACTCTTAATGCCTGCCAATGCAGCAGGACTGTTGGGTTTAATTAAGGCTACCAATACACCCTCTCTATCCTTGAGGCCAAGCCTTCTGGCTATATCCGGGGTTATTGATTGAACTGAAAACCCAAGTTTTTTCTCAGGCGCCGTCTCCTCCTTTTCCCCGCCAGCTACCACCTCTTCTTCGCCTTCTTTCATCTTACCAATAGTAACAGTAAAAATCTTTTCCTTGCCATCTCGTATAACCTTAACCTTTACGGTTTTGCCGGGAGATGTGGCGGCAACGGTTCTCGGCAGGTCGCTCACCTCAGTTATTGGCTTACTGTCAAATTCTATAATAATATCTCCCGCCTTTATCCCGCCTTTATCCGCCGGTTCATCTTGATTGACAGAGGAAACCAAGGCGCCTTGCTTATCTTTCAATCCAAAAGATTGCGCAAGTTCTGGCGTTACCTCTTGGATGCCGACGCCAATCCATCCTCTTGTTACCTTGCCTTTTTCCTTCAGCTGCAACAATATATCCTTTGCCATATTTATCGGCGTTGCAAAACCCACGCCCTGACCACCGGCAATTATGGCAGTGTTTATACCTATAACCTCTCCCTTGAGATTAAAGAGCGGGCCGCCGCTGTTACCGGGATTTATCGCCGCGTCTGTTTGAATGAAATTATCATACGGCCCGGCGCCGATGACCCTCCCCTTTGCGCTCACAATGCCCGCGGTTACCGTGTGGCTGAAACCGAAGGGATTGCCGATGGCCATCACCCATTCGCCGACCTCCAGTTTGTCGGAATCGCCGAGCGTTGCGACCGGCAGATCCGCTGTCGCATCAATCTTGATCAGCGCAACATCCAGTTTGACGTCCTTGCCTACTACTTTGGCCTTATACTCTTTTTCCTTTTTATCTGAAAGCGTAACAATTATCTCTTCTGCATTCTCTGCCACATGATTGTTGGTAAGGATGTATCCTTCTTTGTTTATGATAAATCCTGAACCAAGACTTTGTCTCTTAAACTCCCTTTCCGGCGCCTCTCCAAAATTCCTGAATTCATCTCCGAAAAAGTCTTCAAACGGGCTCTTGAATTCAGGGAATGGAACCATTTGCTTTTGTTTTATTACCTGAGTGGTGGATATATTTACCACAACCGGATTCAGCTCCTTGGCCAATTTCACAAACGAATTCGGCTCAAGCTGCGGCGTTTCTGCCTTTTCACCCTTCTCTTTCCAGAAGCTCTGGGCGTCTGTCTGCGGCGTAATACCAAACTTTGCAGTCAATACAACCCCCAAGAGAAGGGAGGCTATCCCCACCATTGCAACGCTTATAATATTTACTTTCTTTCTGTTGATGTTTTCCATTTTTTCCTCCTTCATTATAAGTTTAACGCCTGAGGTTTCATTCAGCCTGTCGTTTTTCTGCCTTCAGCCATTTATAATTTATTCAAAATATTATCATCTCCCCTTTAAAAAATTGTTAAAATATTATTAAAGGTTATTATTTTGATACATTAACATATGTCATCCTTAAATCATAAAGGACATTCTCTACGAACCTCGCTTCAACCTCTGTTAAGTTGCCTTTAGTCTTTTGCTTCAGCATGTCAATCATATCTATTGTATGCCGTGCAAGTTCAAGGTTCTTCTCGCTTTTATTGGTTTGGAGGTTCGGAATTTCACCGAGATACAGCATGGCCGATGTACTCAAAGACAGAATAAAGGTAGAAAAATCCACAGGGGGAAGAGGAGCAGATTTTGACGTATCTTCTGTTTCTTTACTCTGCTGATCTGTGCCAACCTCTTTCTTTTCCTCTGCCTTCCTTTCGCCCGTTTCACTGAATCTTCTTTTATCCACAACCTTGAAATCTTTGTTATCCATGGTAAATACAGCAAGCAGCAGTAAGGGGGGTACGCAGTAATTGCTTGCTGCCTACTGTCTGCTGCTCACTGCCTACTCTTCATTTCGCCTCTACCCTTATATGCTTAGGTTTTTGCTCTTGCACCTTCTGCAGCACAATCTCTAATACACCATCATGGTATTTTGCCGTAATATTATCTTTGCTTACTGCATACGGGAGGGTAAAAACTCTTTGGAAAATACCATACGACCTCTCCATTCTATGGTAGTTCTCCTCTTGCACATTTTTTTCAACTTTTCGCTCGCCTTTCAACATAAGAATATTATCTCTTATCTCTACTTCAATATCTTTCTTGTCTATCCCTGAAAGCTCTGCCTTTAAGACAATATGATTTTCTGTCTCATATATATCTACCGGAGGAGTCCAACCGCTTCTTTCAAATTCTTCATCATGAATCTTCACCTTGGAAATAGTTTCATCAAAAAGTCTATTCATCCTTTCTTGAATTGTAAGCAGATCTTTAAAGGGATCCCATTTTAAGATTGCCATATTTGACCTCCCCGGATAGTAATAGCTTGCGCGGCCTAACGAGTCAAATTTATTTTATAATCGCACATTTGTCAAGACTTGTTTATCATATGTGAAGCTAACGAACTACTTTCTTTTTTGTCCGCTCAAAGGCAAGTTCTCCCTTTTCCTCATCAACAACAATACTGTCCTCTTCTTTAAATTCGCCTTCAAGAATCTTTGTGGCGAGCGGGTCCTGAATCTTGCGCTGGATAAGCCTTTTTAGCGGTCTTGCCCCGTATGCAGGGTCATAGCCTTGCTCTGCTAAAAGCCCCTTTGCCTCATCGGTCAATGTGAGATTAATTTTCTTTTCTTTAAGCAGCTTCTTAAGCCGCTCAAGCTGTATACCCACTATCGCCTTGATATCTTCTTTTGATAGCGGATGGAATATGATGATATCATCAATCCTGTTCAAAAACTCAGGCTTAAATGAAACCTTCAAACTCTCCATGATTCTGTTTTTTATTTCCTTGTATTCCTTGTCGCCGAGTAAGGGCGAACGGCCGTTCGCCCTTACAATAAAAAACTGGCTGCCTATGTTTGAGGTCATGATTATCACTGTGTTCTTAAAATCAACGGTCCGGCCCTGGCCGTCTGTAAGCCTGCCATCATCAAGTATCTGCAAAAGTATATTAAACACCTCCGGGTGCGCCTTTTCTATCTCGTCAAAGAGAAGCACTGAATACGGCCTTCTGCGTACAGCCTCTGTAAGATAACCACCCTCTTCATAACCCACATAACCAGGCGGCGCACCAATGAGCCTTGCAACAGAGTGTTTTTCCATAAACTCGCTCATATCAATCCTTACCATTGCCTGCTCATCATCAAATAAAAACTCTGCCAAAGCCCTGGCTGTCTCTGTCTTTCCAACACCTGTCGGACCGAGGAATATAAAAGAACCCACAGGTCTATTTATATCCTGAAGCCCTGCCCTTGCCCTTCTGACTGCATTTGATACAGCCTTTATAACCTCATCCTGGCCCACAACCCTCTTTTTAAGCCTATCCTCCATCTTAAGAAGTTTATCTCGTTCTCCTTCCATCATCTTTGTTACAGGAATGCCAGTCCATTTTGACACAACTTCTGCAATATCCTCTGAATCAACCTCTTCCTTGAGCATTCCTTTGCCCTTTTGAAATTCTGTCAATCTCTTCTGTCCCTGCTCCAGTTCTTTTTGAAGTTGGACAAGAACACCATATTTAAGCTCTGCTGCCTTTCCTAAATCTCCAGCCCTTTCAGCCTGAGATGCCTTTAATTTTGTATCTTCAACCTTTTCTTTTGCGGATCGTATCTTTGCTATCTCTTCTTTTTCTTTCTGCCACCGCGCCTTTAAGCAAGTACTTTCCTCTTTGAGATTCGCTATCTCCTTCTCAATCTTTGCAAGCCTTTCCAGAGAAGTCTTGTCCGTCTCTTTTTTCAATGCCTGCCGCTCAATCTCCAACTGCGTTATCCTTCGCTCCACCTCGTCAATCTCAATGGGCATGCTGTCTATCTCAATACGGAGCCGCGAGGCGGACTCGTCTATGAGGTCAATCGCCTTGTCCGGCAAAAATCTATCCGTGTCAACCGTGGGTTCGCCAACATAAACAGGCTGGAAACGTCTTTCAAGCGCTGCATCCTTTTCAATATGTTTCCTGTATTCATCGAGGGTGGTTGCGCCAACACACCTCAGTTCCCCTCTGGCAAGAGCAGGCTTAAGCATATTTGATGCATCCATCGCTCCCTCTGCAGCACCTGCGCCGACAAGTGTATGAAGCTCATCTATAAATAGCACCACCTCGCCCTGCGCCTCATTAATCTCTCTTAAAACTGCCTTGAGTCTATCTTCAAATTCACCTCTGTATTTTGTGCCTGCAATCAATGCTCCTAAATCCAATGCCAAAAGCCTTTTATTTTTAAGCGTCTCAGGCACATCCCCTGAAACAATCCTCTGGCTAAGTCCCTCCACGATTGCAGTCTTGCCCACACCTGCCTCGCCGATGAGAACCGGATTATTCTTTGTGCGTCGCGAAAGCACCTGAATCACGCGTCGTATCTCATCATCTCTGCCGATAACAGGGTCAAGCTTCCCCTTTCTCGCAAGCTCCACCAAGTCTCTTGTATAGCGCATCAATGCCTGATACTTTTCCTCAGGGTTCTGGTCTGTTACACGCTGGCTGCCTCTTACTGAGGCCATTGCCTTTAAGATTGCATCTTTTGACGCACCCTGAGCCAACAATATCTTTGCAGCCTCGCTCGTCTTCTCTTCTGCAATTGCAATAAAGATATGCTCAGTAGATACAAAATCATCCTTTAACCTCTGTGCCTCTTCAAATGCTTTATCAAGGATCTTCTTTAATCTGGGCGATAGATATACCGCTTCTCCAGCGCCATAAACCTTGGGAATCTTTTTTAATCCCTCCTCAAGCTGGCCATTTATCAGGGACACATTCGCGCCAACCCGTTGAAGCATGGGTGTAACAATGCCACCCTCTTGTGCAATTAATGCCAGAAGCATGTGATCTGCATCGATCTGCTGATGCTGATACTTTTCGGCAATGGATTGCGCCTCATTCAGCGCCTCTTGTGATTTTATGGTAAATCTGTCAAGCCGCATAGCTGAAATATTCCCTTACGAAAGCATTATAGTTATAATTTAGTCTTGCAATGCAATATTGTCAAGGGAGTAATCGTAAATCTTAGGATTAATGCGCCCAAAAACAAAACCCCGTCCCTTGACAACAGACTCGCAATGACCCGAAAGTGAGTTTTTCAACAGCCTGATAGGAAATAGGGTCAGATGAACCTTGTAGCCTTCTGCCATAAGCATATCTACCAGCCAATACCAGTTGTAGGTGGATTCAACAACGATGCCGGCAATTTCTTTTTTGTACGGCATAAGCGCTTCAAGGATAAGAGCAGGATTATTCGGCAGCTTTTGCTTAAATCTCCTTTCTCCATTTTCATCAATAATGGCCAGATAATTATTGCTTGAATGTAAATCAGTTGCGGCATACAGTTTCATAAGGCGCATCCTGGGGTTGGATTGGAATTCTTTCCCCAAGCATATTAAGAATCATTTGTTCTTGGTATGCCAGGGAGGTGCCTTTTATATGATTATCAGATTTAAAATCTATCCCCAAGTAAACAATACAGCTACGAAGACAACAAGGCAGATAAGTGCTGTAAGAGAGAACTACTTAACCCTTTTTATAAACTCTTCCACAGGCACGGCAGGGAGTGTAAGGAGATGCACAGAACCCCTTGCACCGATCTCAACCGACATCTTCATAACCGTCTCGTTATCAGGCGCCTCAACGATATTTGCAAAATCATACTGTCCGAGAAGGGCATACTGTTTATGAATTTTTACCCCCATGCCCTCAATCTCCTTGTTGACCTCCTGTATCCTTCCCGGCCTCTCTTTAATGCTCTTTCTACCTTCATCTGTGAGATTACTTAAAACAATATAGTACGGCATATATACCTCCTTTTCGTTTTTTAAACACCTGCGGTAGTAAAAAAGCGGTAGCAAATTCTACCGCTTCTTCTATAACCCAGGGCCTTTCTTAAAATTTATACACTTAGTGGTGATACGCCGCTTCCACATGAAAGAAGTTATCTATCTCTTCTTCAAGCACGTCAGCGATGTCCGATGTTGTAACAAGTCCGCAGAGCTTATTGTCCTCCACTATCGGCAATCTGCGGATTTTCCGGCTCGCCATGAGTTTGCTTGCTTCATAAATATCTGTTTCCGGCGCGGCCGTTATTATATTTTTCTGCATTACATAACCCACATTGACCTTGTCAGGGTCTTTTCCTTCCGCAAGCCAGCAAGCGATGTCCCTGTCGGTAATGAGGCCTTTAAGGCGCTGGCCATCTGTAATAAGCACACATCCCACATCCTCTTCTTTCATCAGTCTTGCAGCCTCTCTTATTGTGGATTCTTGAAACAGTGTAATGAGTCTTGTCTGCATTACATCTTTAATAAACATGTTATTTCACCTCCCTTTAGTAGCCCCTGGGTAAAAATATATTTTCTTATTCTCTGTGATTAAATCATAGCCTAAAAGAACAGATTGTCAAGCACCAGATTAAAAAATGAGAAATGCCGCAAATGTATTGGGGTTATATAAGTTTGACAACGGATCGGAAAATTGTAAATATAATCATAAAAGTGCTTACTTCACACTTGTTGAGTCATGTCATGCAAAAGTTATTCTTTTTAGTGCTTATTTTATGCTTCGGTTGCAACCACACTATTAAAAACGATCAGCACCTTCTTTACAAAAAATCTCAATTTGGTGAAGATCGTTTTACGGTTGTTCAGGGCCACAACATACACTATGTGGAAACAGGTGAAGGGGAACCGGTTCTACTAATCCCAGGCGCATTCAGCACATACAGGATATGGAATCGGATGATCCCGGAACTATCAAAAAAATTTAGAGTTCTTGCAATCGATTATATTGGAACAGGAGATTCCGACAAACCTACAGCAGGCTTTGATTTTTCTGTAATGGCCCAGGCCGACGTTATCGCCGAAATGATTCAATCACTTAACCTTAGAAAAGTCGGTTTAATTGGAGTTTCCTATGGAAGCGTCATCGCCCTGAATATCACAAGTAGATATCCTCAACTCGTCGAAAGGGTCGCATGCATTGAGGGAGGCGCTCTCATCATCCCTGAACATTTGCATCACAATACGATGGCAAACTTTATGGGATTCCCTCTTATCGGCGACATCATCCTTGCAGCGTTGAAATCAGGTTTGTTCGACAGGATGGCCGCCAAATCTATCATGGGCACAGCATGGGAACAGATGAGTGAAGTTGAGAAGGAGGAGATTGCCGAGATCGTCGCCTCTAATCTGAGGACATCTTCTCGATCAGCCTGGTACGGAATTTACCGTTCAATCACAAGCCCAATCGATTTTACGGAAACTTTAAAAAACTCCTCTATCCCGGTCCTCTACATCTACGGAGAGCAGTCAAGATACCGGGAGATGGCAAAAAGGAATATCGACATTATCAGAACTGTTCTCCCAAACGTTAATATCGTTTCCTTTGACAGCGGCATACATGATCTGGAACTGCAGTATCCGGATAGAGTGGTGGGAGCCATTCTGCAGTCATGGAAATATGAGTTATATCTGTCTGCCAATTAGTCCCTCCTTTAACACCATATTAAAAATTTTGGTGTGGGGACAAAGGGAATTTTTTAATATAACATTTATTCTTGGATTCTTTGCAAACTTTATATGGTTTTTGTTGCTATCTATTTCCTATCGCATTTTCTTGCTTGACAAATGAATCTGAAAATTATATGTTTCGCCAAGAACTTAAAATACTCCAAGGAGGTAATGTATGGCAAAGGCAATGACAAAATCAAAGATTGTAGCCCATCTCTCAGACAAGGCAGGTGTGACAAAGAAGACAGCTACCTGTGTTGTGGAAGAGTTGGTTGGTCTCGCTTACAAAGAGGCCAAAAACTCATTCACCGTTCCTGGGCTCGGCAAGCTGGTGCTGGTCAATAGGAAGGCAAGAATGGGCAGAAATCCGCAGACGGGGGAACCAATCAAAATTCCCGCAAAGAAGGTAGTTAAGTTTAGGGTTGCAAAGGCATGTAAGGATGCCGTCTTAGGTTAGGAAAGTAAATTCCATTTCTATGGTAAAGATGGCCTTACGACCGCTCGCCTTATAAAAGATTTGTTTATGATAAGCCCCACCTTAAGGTGGGGCTTACAATAAACTATGATTTATTTTTGGATCACAAGTCAAATCTTTTTAATCTGAAATTCAGCTTCTTGGGTAATGCGCAGGAGACAATTCCTTATAGCCCAATCTGTGTGTAAGCTTTCCCAGAAATTTATTTATAAAATTATGCCTGGGTAAGAAAGATATAATAGGTTTACGCCTGAGACCGAGCTTTTTAATCGCATGGAGAAGTCCTTGGTGCATTTTGTCGAATTTTAACCCCTTCTTAAATGATTTCACCGCAACAGTTTTTTGACCATTGAGGAGGAGTATCTTGCCGAAATTAAGATATATCTCAGGACTGTAGGATTCCCGTTGTGCAGCCATAAGACAAAGGGAAACAGCCTTATCATAATTCCACTCAACTTCTGCAATGCATAATGCATAAAAGGACATGGCAACTGGATGCTGTGCAAAACAGAGGTCTTCCTCAAAAACCCTTATAGCCTCTTCAAAGTGTCTGTTCTGGGCAAGGTATATGCCTCTTTCTATCAATTTTTCATTTTCCATAGTCTCACCTCCGGCCTTACAAATATATTTGAAATATATCCTAAATGAGATTTTTTGAAAGTGACCATAGTCACATGTAGATAATAATGATTAGAAATAGCTGTTATCATTCTGCTCAAAGGCTTGAATTTAGCAAAAAAGAAGATAGATTGGCAAAATAGAGGAAGGCCTTGAATAGTATTATTTATCGGTTTTTGCCTTTCGCATCCCTGCCTGGCTCGAAGGAACAATACGGCCGCCTTATACTATTTTTTGATTTATTTAAAGAAAGGCTTATCCCTGAAGAAGTTGAAAAGAAATTAACAGCAGAAGAAAATTCTATAGAACTTTTTTTAAATTAGTATTGCTTCTAACGTGTATTCATTAAATGGGAAATAATCTATTACTTGTTTATTCTCAACCCAAAAAACAATCTCCTGCGCCCGCACACCGGCAAACTCATATTTGGATATTAAATCTTTAGTCCTTACAGCATATTCAATGTGAACACTGTAGCGCGTTTGCCCATCAATAACTTCATAACGATAAAGTTCTGATAGTAATAACTTCCGTTTTATGGATACCATTTCATCCGATATGTCTCTCTTAAATTCAGTATGCAGCCAGGGAATAATAATTTGCTCATACACAAGAACAGCAGAAGGCGGCAGCGGTATGGTAGAAATATTATGCTCAGACACACGGGAAGCAAACGCAAATACAGGCGTTAAAATAAGCAAAAAGGTGCATAACCATTTTGCCATAAATTTCACCCCCTTTCTTTTGATTAGAATTATCGCTTTTTAACAGCACACTTAAAATATTATACCATACTTAATTATTTTTTAATACAAAATTTTCTATCCCAAACCCTATTCTTTTTGAGGGACATGGATTGCATTTTAAACACCGCTACGCACCATACCGTAGTTGTCATCCAGTATATTGACCACCAACCCTTGACATTTTGCATAGCGATTGCTACCATTCATCCTATGAAGTTTTTATTTGATAATTCTCAAATGAGATTATCCGGAAGATGCATAACAAGGCTATAACCAGGAATTGGATTTTTATATTATCGTTGACAGGGTTTTTGCGGGATAGCCTTTTGCCTTTGCAGAATCCAATTGGAAACTGAGCGCATCAGTCACATATGAGACCGGCAAATACGGAACAGATGCGAGGACTGACACTTTATATATCCCTGTAACCATGAAACGTTATTTTGACATGGGGGATATCTCCCTGACTATTCCTTATATAAGTCAGAAAAGCAGCGGTCAGATTACCGTAGTGGACGGCATGGTCTTTAAAACCAGACAGATTGGCCGGACACCCCCTCTGCAACCACCAACAGCGGGCTGGGAGATATAATCTTAAAAGGTAGTTTATATCTATTGCAAGAAGCGCAAACGCAACCCTTTGATCTCTCCTTAATCGGTAAGATAAAATTTCCAACGGCTGATGACAAGAAAGGCTTGGGAACCGGAGAGTATGATGAGACAATCGGCCTGGAATTTGATAAGCGAGTACTGCCCCAAGGGACTGCTTTTATTGATGCGTATTATACCTTCATCGGCAGCCCGCAAGGAGCAGAGCTGAAAAACAGATTCTCTTTTGATGTAGGATTGACAAAGGAGATAACTCCGTCTCTTACCGCCAGTGTCTTTTATGAAGAAAGCACCCCGCTTATAAGCGAAAATGCCAATGTGAGGTATGTTATGATAAATATTGACCATAAAGTGACAGAGGCAACGCACCTATTTGCAGGCGGATCCATAGGATTGACGGACACGAGTGCTGATTATGGCATAACGATAGGAGCGAATGCCAAATTTTAACAAATAACAACGAAAGGAGAAAAAGGATGAAACGAATATTTTCGATTCTTATGACCGTTCTTTTTATAGCCGGCACTGCCATAGCGGCTAAGGCGGAAACCGAAAAGGAAGAGAAAAGGCTGGCGAAAGAAACCGCTGCCTTTGACAAAGAGGCGAGTAGGCCTGATGGTGAGAAGGCGGTAGTGCAGAGCCTTGAAAAAGAGTTCAAAGTTGATGAAACCACAATCAATAATCTGCGAAAACAGAAGCTGGGGTATGGAGAAATAGCCATAGTCCTCGCTCTATCAGATAAGATGGGTGGCATTAACGATACCAATATTAATAAAATAATGACGATGCGCCAGGGCCCGCCTGTAGAAGGATGGGGTGAAATAGCAAAAAAACTTGGTTTTAAGTTGGGGCATGTTATCAGCAATGTGGAGAGGGCGAGAAAGGAGTCCCACAGCGAGATTGAAAAAGAAGAACGAGGAAAGAAGGAAGGCCGAGAACGCATGGAAAAACCCGGCAAAATTGAAAGGCATGAAAGACCGGAAAGACACAGACGGTAATCAGGCTTAAAAACTAAGTTGGCTTTCTATAGCTCTGCTGGAAACAAACAACATAAAACAAGCCCCATTATCTACACAGATAATAGGGCCTTTCATTTTAAATCCCGCGGCGTCCTACTCTCCCACACAGTCACCCATGCAGTACCATCGGCCCTGGAAGGCTTAACTTCCGTGTTCGGAATGGGAACGGGTGTGACCCCTCCGGCATGGCCACGGGAAAGCGTAAAAACTTATATTCAATTGAATAGGGGCAAAACACTCAGAATCAGAACCCAAGCACTTAGATATTATTATGGTCAAGCCTCACGGTCAATTAGTACCGGTAAGCTTAATCCATTACTGGACTTACACATCCGGCCTATCAAACTCGTAGTCTCCAAGTGACCTTTAGGTGTCTTGCGACACGGGATATCTTATCTCAGGAGGGGCTTCCCGCTTAGATGCTTTCAGCGGTTATCCCTTCGGCACACAGCTACCCAGCGTTGCCCTTGGCAGAACAACTGGAACACCGGAGGTGCCGCCATCCCGGTCCTCTCGTACTAGGGACAGCTTCCTTCAAATATCCTGCGCCCACATCAGATAGGGACCGAACTGTCTCACGACGTTCTGAACCCAGCTCACGTACCGCTATTAACCGGCGAACAGCCGGACCCTTGGGACCTGCTTCAGCCCCAAGAAATAAAGGGGATTTATTTTGAAGGCA
>JACPZB010000025.1 GCA_016195725.1 Deltaproteobacteria bacterium
ATGCGCTGGTATGAGGTTATTTGATGGTCAGCCGCCTCTTTGTAACATGCAGGGCTTGGCTTTGCGCTGAACTTTGAAATGATATACGGCCATTTCTTTTCCGCGCAGACGCCCTGCTTTGCAAGGGTCTTGATGCCGTCGCGGATCATGGCGCCTGCGTCCGATTTGGCGGTGTGTTCAATAACCCGCTCATTGTAATAGACAAACAGCCTGCTCATTTCCGCATAAGAAACCTTATCCTTCCTCTCCAAAAACTCCAATGCGCCTACAAGCGCATTGCCTGTGCAGCTTCCGAGATTGCCCTGATCTTCAACCGTGGAACAGAATGGACGCAAATCCACCTTTGACGGCAACGCCGCAGGAATCCTGCGCACCGCACCATATAATATGTCGCGATGATCCGGCAAATCAGGCACCCATCCGTAGCTTTTTGTCTTGTTCTTTGATGATGGTGTCGGCATAAGAGATCTCCTTTAATAAAATGGATTTGAATTCATATGATTATTTTTTCCACTATATGCTTTTCGAAAATTCTTACCGTAAACCTATTCACATATTTTAACTCCATTTTCATTAATACAATATTTATCCTTTTCAGCGTTACCCCCCAAAGATACTTCCATTATCTTTCAGATGAATTTTATTAATAATGACATTTAAAGGTTCCCCAATTCTAATTGGTTCTCTGCCCCTTGTATCCCACATCTCACTCATAATAAATGGAAGGTTTGTTGTATAGAGGGGCGGAAGATATGCTTCCATATCAGCCAGCGTTTCTGGTGTATTCTGCTTGCACTTGTTCTTATCTTTTGGGTTATCTTTTGTTTCACAATTAACCAGGTCCATATAATAATTACGCAGTTGTCTTTTATATAGGAGAGAAAAGGACGAATTATTACCCATTGTGGCGCAGCCACTAAAGAATACAGTTGCTATAAGAACTATGGCATTAAATTTTCTCATAATATTTTCTCTTTTGTTTTTATGCTACTACATGTTTTAATGTAACCGTAGTTTTCACTCATAAGTTTTCACTTTGCCGCCAGCCCTACCCCGAACTGCCCCTCCAGATCATAATGGATGTCATGAGTTTCGCTTTTTCAGAGTTTAAGACCGAAATAAAAACATCGTAGTTTGACTGAAAAATATTCTTCACTATGTCAGGATGATTATCTATCATCTCCCTAAAAAGAGGCTGGAGAGAGTCCTGACCGAAATTCCACTGCGCCACGCCGAAACTCATCCCCTGTTCGTCAAAATCTCCGGATAGCCCTGCAAAACAATCGGGAATGGCCGCGCCTGTTTCAAATGAACCTGTCAAGGCAAGGCATTTGTATTCAACTCCTTCCTGCGATTGGGGTTGTTCCTGATTGAACAATGCCCGCCAGGTTATCGGCCCCACGCTGCTGTCCGCTTCAAGGTTTTTATTCTGCTGAAATAGTTTTACCGCAGACTCGGTGCCGCCTCCGAATGCCCCGTCCACATGGCTGCTGTAAAGATTTAACTCTTTGAACCTTTGCTGAACCTGTTTTACCTCATCGCCTTTTGAACCGAGTTGATAAACCGCCATAATGTCTCCCATGAAAAAGCCGTGATGCGTGAAAAGGCAAGAATCTCTTGCGTATACCTGCATCACGCACACGCATCACGGTTTTTTATATTTTATGAACTCTCAGGCGCATCCAGATCAAGAAATTTACCAAGGCTCAACTGCACTTCACTGTCAGTAACGTTCACCCAGCATCTGCCTGTTTCCGTATGCTTTAGTGAAACCTCGCAGGGTTGATTCGGCTCAAGCTGAATATCCATCTTGTAAAACTTTCCATGGATAAGAAAACCCAATGTGGCATCTATTTGCCCGGCCTCTGCTTCAACCGTAATATGCACATGGCGGCTGCCGTTATTGTTTGTTGATCTTAGGTTGGTTAGATTGGCAATCATAGCGCACTTTGTGGACAGATTTTATGCGTAAGCTCAACCTTTTTCAAATCTGTCCCTGCTTGCCATTATTACCAAAATTATCTTCCTTTGTAACCTGTACCTTTGGACAGGTATGAAGTTTTTTATTATATTACATTTTTATACAAAAAATAACTGGCCAGGCAGTCAGCTACATGAAGTTTTATTTGGTGCTAAAAGCTCCTTCATGGAACTGATATTGCAGGAAGGCGATTATCTGATAAAAACCCTGTCCACCCATGAAGAGATGGAGACGGCCTTTCGTTTAAGGCATGAGGTCTTTGTTGATGAGCCTAGATAGGTTCCTGCCTCTCCGGACGGAATGGAAAAAGACGGCTATGATTCAGTTGCGCATCCTATTGGAATATTTGACAGGGAAAATAAACTGATAGGCTGTGTCCGCCTTATCTCTGCGCCACAGCCATTTATGATAGAAAAGGAATTTGCATGCCTTCTGCCGCAAGACGAACCTTTTAGAAAACCTCTAAATATGGCGGAAGTCACAAGGATATGTATTAAAAAAGAGTATAGGACAATTTTATTAGGTTCCTCCTTAACGTTAGGCCATCTTATTTATAAGGCAATTTATCAATGGTGTCTTATGGAGGACACTAGATTTTTGGCAGCTGTCGTAGAAAAAAATACTACCGCTCTTTGAAACATTTTTTCCCTTTTGAACCTTTGAAAGAGTTTTTACCTATAGGAAATACGGTTATGGCAGGAATAGTTATTATGGATTGGCGAAATTTTGAATCAATTGCTCAGCAAAAAAAACCGGAGTTTTTTCAATGGATGACTAATCTGCCGCCCCTTGTTCCATCGCGATGGCTGCAACATGCGCCTTATTAGCTGCATCAAGTTTGTTTTTTATGCCCTCTATTCTGAATATATTATTATAAACCCAGCATCCGCCTAAACTCCTCCTCTGTCAATATCTTTAACCTCAGTCTCTTTGCCTCGTCACATTTTGAGCCAGGCTCAGCGCCAACAACAACATAATCGATTTTTTTACTGATGCTTGGGGCTATTGTAGCGCCCTGTTTTTCTACCAGTTTTTTTGCTTCATCCCTTGTAAATGATGAGAGGGTTCCCGTGAATATGAATGTCTTGCCAGTTAGTTTTCCCACAGCCTTTTTCATCTGCGGGAAAACAACGCCGGCCTTTTTTAATTTCTCAATAACTTTTATGTTATGCATCTCCTGGAAAAAATCATAGATGCTCTCTGCGGTTTCAGGCCCTATGTCATGCACGGACAGCAGCCGCTCTTTATATGCGTCCTCCCCCTGTCCCCCTCCATGAGGGGGATAAAGGGGGAGGATTGCCTCAAGTGTTCCAAACTCCTCTGCCAATACATGGGCCGTGTGCTCCCCAACTTGCCTTATGCCAAGGGCATAGATGAGTCTTGGTAAAGTCGGGTGTTTGCTTTTCCCAATTGCGTCAATCAGATTCTCTGCCGATTTTTCAGCCCATCTTGCAAGTTTTAAAAGGTTCTCCTTTTTCAGATAATATAAATCCGCCACATCTTTTATAAGGCCGTCATCTACAAACTGTTCAATGTGCTTGTCGCCGAGCCCTTCAATATCCATTGCCCTTTTTGATGCAAAGTGTTTTATTGTCTCCTTTACCTGCGCAGGGCAGGAAAGTCCACCGGTGCAGTAGTGTATTGCGCCTATTTTTTCAACCTTGGAATGACAGGACGGACATTCTTCATGGATTGTATAGGTTTTTTCCTTACCCGTCCTTTTTTCCTGTATGACCATTACAACTTCCGGTATGACATCGCCCGCCCTTGCTACAACTACCGTATCGCCGACGCGCACATCTTTTCTGTCTATCTCATCCTGATTGTGAAGGGTTGCCCTTGTTATGGTTACGCTTCCCGTTATGTCTCCGATCTCTACAGGCTCCATGACGGCAACAGGCGTTAATGCGCCTGTTCTTCCGACGTCCGCAATAATCTCTTTTATCCTTGTTGTCCCTTCTTGTGCCTTAAATTTATAGGCAAGCGCCCATTTGGGATTTCTTGTCCGCATACCAAGCTTTTCTTGAAGACCAAGGCCGTTCACCTTGATGACGATTCCATCAACCCCATACGGCAAATTGTCCCGCTGTCTCTCAATCTCTTTGTGATACTCCATAACCTCCTCACTGCCGTTGCAGATTTTTATGAGCGGATTGGTTTTTAAGCCGTATGCCTTGAGCGCTGCCAAGGTTTCCCAATGAGTTTTAAATTTCACTCCTTCAACTCTACCGACGCCGTAACAGAAAATATCGAGCGGCCTTGATGCCGTTATCTTTGGATCTAATTGTCTCAACGAGCCTGCTGCTGCATTTCTTGCATTTGCAAATAGCGCTTCACCGTTGTCTGCCAGTTCCCTATTGATATGTTTAAATGCCCTGATGGAAAGAAATACCTCTCCGCGTACTTCAAGACGAGAGGGGATTTTGAGTTGCGGATTGTGGATTCCGGATTGCGGATTTGAGATAAGGCATAAAGGAATGCTCTTTATAGTCTTCAGATTTTGCGTAACATCTTCACCGATATACCCATCGCCTCTGGTTGAGCCGATGGCAAATCGTCCGTTTTCATACACAAGCTCTACGGCAAGGCCGTCTATCTTCGGTTCTGCGACATATTCAACGGAATGGCTTATTCCCAAGCCTTTTCTCACACCGGCGTCAAACTTCTTAGCCTCTTCAACAGCAAAAGCATTTTCTATGGAAAGCATCGGTATGGTATGTTTAATAGTTCCGAATTTTTCAAGCGGTTTTGCTCCGACCCGCTGTGTAGGCGAGTCAGGCGTAATCAATTTGGGATACTTTGCCTCAAGTTCCGCAAGCCGCCGTATAAGCTTGTCGTACTCGGCATCAGAGATTATCGGGCTGTCCAGGACATAATAGCGGTAATTATGAAAATTTATCTCCTCCCGCAGCTTTTCAATATCTTTTTCAATAATATTGTCCTTTGTCTTCACCCCGTTAAGACCTCCCCTTATCCCATTAGACCTTATTTTTACCTCATTTTCCTTTAATTGGCAATCCTGCTGGGTAACTAAAGATTCGGCATGCCCATTCGCCTTGTGTATAAGTCTTAACGGGCCGAAATCCCAGCCCCCTATAAACAGCCTCGACCTTATCAATCCTATTCTGCAATATACCTGAAAGTATCAAAAATCCATTATCCCTTATCATTTCTTTGAGCAGGCTGGCAATCTTTATAAGCTCCTCTGCAATTATATTTGCAAAGATTATAAAAAATTTTGCCCTTATTTTCTCCAACGGTTTTGTGGTTATTCTAACCTTGTTGTTCACATCATTTAGTCTGACATTCTTTCTTGCAACCTTTAAGGCCTCTGGGTCTCTATCAAGGCCAACTACCTTTTTTGCGCCAAGTTTTGCGGCGGTTATGGCAAGGATTCCAGAGCCGGTGCCGACATCCAGCACGCTTTTGCTTTTAATCCCTTGGGCGAGTTTATCCGCTGCCTTGAGACACATCATGGTTGATGCATGAGAACCTGTGCCAAATGCCATGCCGGGGTCTATCTCAACGATTATCCTTCCAAACTTTTTTACAACCCTTTTCCATGTCGGTTTTATTATCAGCCGTTTGGAAATCCTAATTGGCCTAATATGCTCTTTCCATTTGGTAAGCCAATCCAGATTTTCAAATAAGATAACGTCGCCGATCCAGCCATGTTTTCTCAGCTTTTTATTAAGCTCAATCTTTTTTTTATGGAGAGATGGATCTGCGGGGGTATATGCCCTGAGAATCTTTTTGTCATCCCGCTCATCTTCCCATACGGCAGGGCTTCCTACATCTATTAACAGCGTAGTTACTTTCTCTGCTGTTGTTGCGGGTCCAGCCGCTGTTATCTCAAACCAACTTTTTATCATATGCTCTTCAATACCAGATAGTTATAAGAAATAAAACAAAATTCTTGACAATTTCTCAGGAGTGTCTTTTAATTTTATCCTGTGAGAAGCCTTTTCCTTGAGAAGTATAAACTCTAAAATTATTATGGCAGACGCTTTTATGACAATGTGCTTCTAACGGGATTTATCACTTCAAAAATCCACACAAACAGTCTTAAGTGAGGTCCTTAAGATGACCGACAACAATTCGTTCCAAGAGGTTCTGGACAGACTTGAGGATGTAAATAAATACCTCAACCTCCCCCCTGCAATTTACAACAGATTGCGTTGTCCGCGTCGCTCTTTAATTGTTTCCCTCCCTCTAAGAATGGATAATGGCGAGGTCAAATATTTCGAGGGCTACAGGGTGCATTACAATACTGCCAGGGGCCCTGCCAAAGGCGGCATACGGTATCATCCCAGTGTTGCTCTAAACGAAATAATAACCCTGGCCGCGCTTATGACATGGAAATGCGCTATTGTAGATTTGCCATTTGGAGGCGCTAAAGGCGGCGTTGCCTGCGATACCACAAAGATGAGCCGCGATGAGATAAAAAGGATGACCCGGAGGTATACACACGAAATAGCCATGCTCATAGGCCCTGAATCTGATATACTCGCGCCTGATATGTATACAGATGAGCAGGTGATGGCGTGGATTATGGACACCTACAGCACAATAAAAGGCTACTCTGTGCCGGGTGTTGTTACCGGAAAACCCGTATGTATCGGCGGCTCATTGGGCAGAAAGACAGCCACATCTCAGGGGCTTGTAACTGTCCTACTGGAGGCTGTTAACCACCTTGGACTTTCCTATAAAGACCTTTCCGTTTCAATTATAGGTTTTGGCAATGTCGGCGCAATTGCCGCAGACATACTTTTTGAAAAAGGGATGCGGATTGTGGGGTTGGCAGATTCAAAGGCTGCAATATACAACCCAAAGGGTTTGGATATAAAGGCCGTGAAAAAGCATAAGACCGAAAAAAAGTCGCTGGCAGGCTTCAAAGATGCTGAGCAGGTGTCTATTGATGAATTGATTGGCCTTAAGTGCGATGTGCTGATCCCTGCCGCTGTTGGAGGCCAGATAAATTTACAAAATGCAAAAAATGTCAAAGCCAAAATCATTGCGGAAGGCGCCAATAATCCAACAACCCGCGAGGCAGATAAGATACTCCATGATAAGGGCGTGATTGTACTGCCTGATATCCTGGCCAATGCCGGCGGCGTTGTTGTCTCATATTTTGAGTGGGTACAGGATATTCAGAGATATTTCTGGCGCGAAGATGAAATTCAGAAGAATTTAGAAGGCATTATGATCAAGGCCTTTAAGCATGTCCTGACGATAGCCCAGGATACAAAAGTGGATGTGCGAACAGCCGCAATGATTTTAGGGGTTGGTCGGGTAGCTGAGGCCAGTGCTATACGGGGTTTGTATCCTTAGTTCCCATGAGTGGAAAAAATACTTCTTGAAAAGTCAGGATAACTCTGGTAAAGTTGCCACCTCCCATAGGCAGCAGACAGTTATCAACAGCTGTTAATAACTCTGTGAATATCTTTGCGGGTGTGTTTTTTATGACTACAAGCGATACCTGGAAAAATTGTCTTGAAACTATTAAAGGCCAAATATCCAGCCAGCATTTTAACACATGGTTTAAACCTATTGTAGTAACAGGGATTAATGAGACCTCTCTGGAACTGGAGGTGCCAAACCGTTTTTTTCTGGAATGGCTAAAGGATTATTATCTGCCCCTTATACAGGAGGTCCTTGCAAAGGTAAGCCAGCGGGAATATTCCATTGTTTGGCGGATAGGAAAAACTACAGTACAGCGTACCTCTGTAGCGGTTTCAACCCCTGCTCCACAAACGGTTGCTGTTGAAAGGGTTATTACCAACACATATCTTAACTCAAACTATACCTTTGAAAACTTTGTCGTTGGAAAGGATAATCAATTGGCGCATGCTGCATGCATTGCGGTTGCCAATCATTTTTCTAACAAATATAACCCGCTCTTTGTATATGGCGGGGTGGGTCTGGGCAAGACACATCTGCTTCAGGCCATCGGGCATAGGGTGTTGCAGAGAACCGCTTCCTTAAAAATTTGCTACTATACATCCGAAGGGTTTATGAACGAGTTTATCAGTGCAATGGGTCGTAATAAGATGGATGACTTCCGAAATAGATTTAGACGAACAGATCTGTTGCTTATAGATGATGTCCAGTTCTGGGCAGGGGGAAAGGAAAGGACACAGGAAGAATTCTTCCATACCTTCAACACCCTTTACGAGGCTAAT
>JACPZB010000115.1 GCA_016195725.1 Deltaproteobacteria bacterium
AATAGGCAGTGTATGCAGAAAGAAAGGTATTATCTTTATGATTGATGCGGCGCAGACAGCAGGCGCAATGCCGATTGATATTGAGGCATTGAATGTGGATATATTTGCCGCCACAGGGCACAAGAGCCTGTTTGGCCCGCAAGGCACAGGGCTTTTATATGTGAAGCAAGGCATTGAACCTCTGCCGCTAATTGACGGCGGAACTGCCGAGGGCGATGATATGCTGTTGGAAATCCCTGACAGGCTTGAATCAGGCACCATGAACACACCGGGCATAGGCGGGCTTGGCGCAGGCATAGAATTTCTCTTAAAAGAGGACATGGAAAAAATTAGACAATATGAGGAGGGGCTTATAAGGCAGATATTGGATGGTTTGAAAGGAATAAATGGGATAAAGATTATTGGCCCTTTGGATGAAAAGAAACGGACATGCCTTGTTTCATTCAATATTGAGGACAAAGATCCTTCAGATATTGGCTATAGACTGGATAATGAATTTGGCATTATGGTCAGGTGCGGCCTTCACTGCGCCCCATCTGCCCACAAGACCGCAGGCACTTATCCGTCAGGGGCAGTGAGGGTAAGTCCGGGTTATTTCAATACGGCTAAAGATATAGAAGAATTTTTGAGGGCAGTGAGGGAGGTAGCGAAATAAGAACGGCGCATAAGAAAGCCAAGTGCTGTCATTGCGAGGTGAAGCCGAAGCAATCTCTATGTATAAACAATACTATATTTATATAATGACAAATAAGAATAATACAGTTCTTTATACAGGCGTTACCAATGATTTAAAGAGAAGGGTTTACGAGCATAAAGAAAAATTGGTTGAAGGGTTTACAAAGAAATATAATGTTGCAAAATTAGTTTATTATGAAATTTCTGAAGATGTGCGAAGCGCTATTATGCGGGAGAAACAGATTAAAGGTGGCTCAAGGGCTAAGAAGATTGAGTTAATTGAGAATGTAAATCAAGGATGGAAAGATTTATATAACAGCTTATGAGATTGCGGAGCCTGTTCCGAGCCTGTCTTGAGATTGCTTCGGCTAACTTTGTTAGCCTCGCAATGACAGGCGAGGAAGCTCACTTTTCGCAATGACAACAAATAAAACTTATGTTAATCCTCGGCATTGAATCATCATGCGACGACATGGCTGCTGCTGTTGTAAGAGATGGGAGGTATGTCCTTTCCAACGTTGTATCTTCTCAAGATGCAATACATAAAAAATACGGCGGCATTGTGCCTGAGCTTGCATCAAGGAGGCATCTGGAGACTGTAATTCCTGTTGTAGAGGATGCATTAAGGCAGGCAAAGGTAACTATTGATGATATAGATGTTATTGGTGTTACGCAAGGGCCGGGGCTGGTTGGTTCTATACTGATAGGCCTTTCTTTTGCAAAGGCCATTGCATATGTCAAAGATATACCATTTGTGGGAGTAAATCATATTGTGGCGCATCCAATGGCAGTGTTCCTGGAAGAAAGGGTCAGGGGGCAGGGGTCAGGGGTCAAGGGTGGAAAAAAGGAAATACTTGCTGTTAACCTTGCCCCTTGCCCCTTGCCCCTTGCCCCTGATTTTCCATTCATTGCCCTTGTTGTATCTGGCGGGCATACTACGCTTTTTCAGTTTAAAGATTTTGGTGATTACGAAATTCTGGGCCAGACAAGAGATGATGCGGCAGGCGAGGCATTTGACAAGGTTGCAAAACTCCTCGGGCTCGGCTATCCGGGTGGCGGTGTCATAGATAGGCTTGCAAAAACCGGGAATGCCTCGGCAATAAAATTTACCAGGCCGTATATATCAAAAGATACATTTGATTTCAGCTTTAGCGGCATAAAGACAGCAGTTTTAAAGTATCTTAAGGATAATCTAACTCAAGGCCTTAGCCTTGAAAATTCAGGGATGATAAATGACCTGTCAGCCAGTTTTCAAGAGGCAGTGGTTGATGTACTGACCGATAAAGCTGTTTCAGTGTGCCAGGTTAATAATGTAAATAATTTGGTAGTCTGCGGCGGTGTTGCATGTAACAGCAGGCTAAGAGAGAAACTGCGCGAAAGAACTGAACATAATGGCATAAGACTTTTTATTCCAGAGCCAGGCCTTTGCAGTGATAACGGCGCAATGATTGCGGCAGGTGCCGAGCACCTTCTTAAAAAGGGGATAAGGGGCAGCCTTGATATGAATGCAATCCCCAGTATGGAATAAATAAACAGCCTAAAAGCCTACGAGTCTCATAGTATGAAAAGCCCTTATAATCTACTTAAATCATACGGTCTTTCTCCCTTAAAGAGATTCAGTCAGAACTTTCTCACTGACGAACGGATAGCCAGCAAGATTATTGATTTGCTAAGATTGACGCCAGACGATATCGTGATAGAAGTTGGGCCGGGGCTTGGGATATTAACAGAGAGGCTTTTGGATACAGGGGCAAGGATTCTGACAATAGAGATAGACAGAGGCCTTGCAGATGTTCTTAAGAAAAGATTCTGTGATAGAGATAATTTTGAAATAATAAACGAAGATGCGTTAAAGGTTTCGTATAAAGAGCTGGCAAGCCGCTACGGCATAAAGTCTGCCCCTGCGGGCATCAAGCAGGGGTTTAAGGTTGTTTCCAACCTGCCCTATAATATTTCAACGCCCATTATCTTTAAATTCCTTGGGGAAAGAGAGATATTTTTAACGCTTCTGCTTATGCTGCAAAAAGAGGTAGCTGACAGGATTGTCTCTGACCCTGATACAAAGGAGTACGGTGTTGTGTCTGTATTGGTTCAGCTTCTGGCAGATGTGGCAATAGAGTTTGAGGTGCCGCCGTCATGTTTTTATCCTGAGCCAAAGGTCTATTCATCTATTGTCCGATTCAATATTCTGCAAAGGCCGAGGGTTGAAGTGGACGATATTATTTTTTTCAAAAAAGTTGTTAAGGCATCATTTGGACAGAGGCGAAAAACTTTGCTTAATGCCTTAAAGGTCTTAAAACTGCCTGCTTTGAAGATCAAAGGCGCATTGGAACTGTCTGATATAGACCCTCAGAGGAGAGGGGAGACGCTAACCTTAAAGGAGTTTGGTGTTTTGAGCAATGAGTTGAAGAAAATATCATTTCAAGGCTAAAGTCTTAAGCTACGGTTTTTGAGGTAATAGCATCTTCGCAGGCAACTCAAACCTTTAGGTTTGAAGGGAGGAATATTCATGGAAAAATATATCCTTGTTTTGATTACTGCAGGTTCTTTAAAAGAAGGAGAAAAGATTGGGGCCTCGCTTGTGGAGGGAGGTTTGGCAGCCTGCTGCAATATCATTCCTGAAATAAAGTCCATTTTTGCATGGAAAGGCGAAATACGCAAGGAGAGAGAGGTTTTGCTTTTGGTAAAGAGCAAGGCATCGTTGTTGAAAGAGGTAGAGGCGCAGGTTAAAAAAGTTCACAGCTATGAAGTGCCTGAGATTATCGCCTTTCCCATAGAGGCAGGTTTGCAAGATTATTTTAAGTGGATGGATGAGGTGTTAAAAAAGAAAAAAATAAAAGGGTCAGGTCTACACACTTGACAAGCTAATCTATCTTTGATAAATTGGGTAGAAAATATCCCTGGCAGTCAAAGGAGAAGATAATGGCACGGCCATTGAGAATTGAATATCCATGCGCATTTTACCATGTAACATCAAGAGGAAATGAGCAGAAGGAGATATTGAAAAACGACAAAGACAAGGAAAAGTTTATCAGTTATCTTGAATCCGCCACTATCCGTTATGATGCAGCCATTCACGCATATTGCCTTATGAACAACCATTACCATTTATTAATTGAGACCCCATCAGGGAACCTTTCACAGATAATGAGACACATAAACGGGGCATACACCACATATTTCAATCTAAAGCGTAAAAGAGCCGGACACCTGTTGCAAGGGAGATATAAAGCAATTCTCGTAGATGCAGATGAATACGCACAAGAACTCTCCCGATACATCCATCTAAATCCGGTCAGGGCAGGGATAACTGAAAGGCCGGAAGAATATGCATGGTCAAGTTATAAATGCTACATTAGTAAAGGCAAGAAACCTGAATGGCTCAGGATAGAGTTTATCCTGCGCTACTTCGGTAAAAAAGAGGCAGATGCCCAGAAGAAATATCGCCTGTTTGTAGATAGCGTGATAGGCAGTGAATATGAAAACCCATTAGTAGAAACAATAGCTTCGACAATACTTGGCAGCGCTGACTTTGTAAAAGAGATAACAAAGAAGTATCTAAACGATAAACAAAAAGACCGCAATCTTCCTGCACTGAGACAACTGTTCCGAAAACCGACGACTGAAAAGATCATGGATACGGTAAAGTCAGTAATAGCAGATGATGAGAAACTATCAAAGGTGGCGAGCATCTATTTTTGCCATAGATACAGTGGAGTGAGTCTAAAGGAGATAGGGATAAGATTAGGCATAGGAGAATCAGCGGTTTCGCAGGCAAGCCGCAGGTTTGCAATAAGAGCAGCTAATGACAGCAAATTGAAGAAAACAGTTGAAAAGATAGAAGGGGCTATAAAGGTGTCAAGAGTGTAGACCTGACCCTTTATTCTCTTTGACCCTTTATTCTCTTTCTTTTTGTTGAATGATTATCATGCTGGCAAGAAAACAAAAGATGAAGTTTTAACTGGGCTAACACTGACTTTGACAATAAATTAGCCCAATACGAAACCGAATTAGACACCGCTCTTGGCGGGCATTCCCAGCTTGCCGATTCCAAAGAACGGATAGCCGTGATCTCCCTCCTTTACACAATGGTTGATCCTGTGGCCAGCAAGATCAGTAATAAGATCCCTGCAACCATCGCCGCCATCAAAAACGACAACCGCGCCGAAGCATGGTATGAGATACGCTACAACTCAAATTCCGACGGTCAGCACGCCAACCGCCGTTATTCCGAAGCAGATATGTTCGGCCTTTACGACACCGGTGCGATATTTACCGATGCCGAGGCAAAAGAAGTGGTGCGGATGTATACGGAGCATAGAGGCGAGATAGCCCGATACGAAATCTCATATCCGCCGTCTGACTCAGGATACGCCAACATTACAACAGACATAAAACCAGCCTCTGACTACCTCATCACAAACTTCGCCTCTGGCAAAACCATAGACGGCCAAATCCTTGTCGGCGCAGACACAAACAACTACCTTAAAGACAATCCCAACGACGCCATCTTAGGCACAGACAAAAACGATTTAATCTTCGGCGAAAAAGGCAATGACGCCCTCAATGGCGGCGCAGGAAATGATGTTATCTACGGCGGACAAGGAAACGATGTTATTTATGGTGGAACAGGCAACGACACCGTTTTCGGAGGACAAGGCGATGACTGGCTTCAGGATGATGCCGGAGACGACCACATAGACGGAGCAGCAGGGAAAATATTCTCCGAAAGATTAAACTTTATAAAACCCCTTTTGAAGGGAGGAGCTTTTCTATGAGGGTTTTGAGGAATGAGAGTTCGTCTTTTTGCGTCTCAAGCGATGTTTTTATCTGTGTTATCTCTTTATGCTGGTTCCAGAGTATTTTTCCCATTGCGCCAAGTATGAAAAGCGCAACCGTGATAAAAAGCCCCATCATCCATTGGAGGGTGTCAAAGCGTTTGTTAATGTCATCAAAGCGTTTGTCAAGGGCAATCTGTCCTGACCTTAATTCCTTTATATCGCCACGTAAATTAGCCGTCTCCTTATCAATTTTTGCATCAAGGGCAGACAATTTTTCTATTATCTCCCTATCGCTTATCCTCGGAGCAGTATCTATGGCAAAAACCGGTGCGGTAAACATGAGCAATAATACAACTATCAATAATCGTTTCATGTGCGTATTGTAGCGGCTGATATGGTAAGTGTCAAGGACTTTTAACGGCGCCTGCCTGTCGTAAACGACAGGTTGTTTTTGAAAAGAAATATGATAAAGGAGAAGCGAAATAAAAAAGCTGATAGCTGAAAGCTAATTCAACAATTCAACGAAAGGAGGAACACGGAATGAGAAAAATAGTTTTTGTTTTAATTCTGTTTTTATTTCCGGCGGCGGGGTGGGCAGGCGAATATGCGCCGGTAAAAGGAGATGAGTCAGAGGGCGCATACAATCGGAGACAATATCGGAGCCAGCTTTATGGGCAAGCCGAATATGTGCTGAAAAAAGGACAAGGGGTGGAGGTGTGCGAGGCGCACTTCAAGAATCTCGAAACTCTTACATTAAATGAAATGGTGTGCCAGCGAGATGAATCCTACCCTGAAGCAAACGGCATTACAATGCCGAAATGGGAGGAGTTGGATTTGAAAGAAAATAAGGAGTTGGTGAAGAGGATAGGAAAGTTTTTTACTTTCGGTGATCAATTTATAAAAGATGAAATGCTTGACAGTGAAGGATACTTTAACAGTCAGACTTTGAAATATAATTCTCTAAAAAAAACTACAGCGGACATAGACAATGATGGCAAGCCGGAAATAGTAATGCTCTATAGGGAACCCCGATGTGATGTAGAGAGAAATATAGCATATAACATCCCATATTCTCGGTCACTGTTTGTTTTGGACGAAGCCAAAAATCAGATTGATGTCAAAAAGACTGAGCCGCTGTTACAGAATATATCAAAATCTGGTTATGATATTAAAACTAAGGCAATAGAATCTATTTATAGACTTTATGATGTGTTCTTTTATAAGAAAGACACATATTTTGATAAATGGTTTATACGCGACTGGACATTAACAGTTTATAAATTGTCAAATGACAGGGGAAGCGAAGTTTGCAGGTATAAATACGAACAAAAACTTAAAAAACAAGGAGGGTTAAAACCATGAAGACAGAGACATTGCATCCGGTAACAGATTATATTTCTGAGTTGTTTAATTCCTTAGTAGGATCTGAGGGTTTTAGAGGCGGTCTACCCTACTTTGACACCGCAACGCCAGCAAAGGCAACCATCGGCTATGGATTTAATATGGAAGTCTCAAACTATTTGTTATTGGTTCTTGAGCAACTCGGCATTGTAAATGACACAATGACAACAACTGAAATCAATGCAAGAAGAGATGCATTTATAACCGCGATAAATAATACGCCAGATACTGGCAACATTGATACAATAGACGCCCAGTTACAAACAAACCTCAATCAAGTGGCCAGCAGCTACGGTGTTTCTTCGTTTCGGCTTAATTTTGATGCAACGTTAGGCTATTCACCTCAGGGCTACACCATCTTCCGTGAAATCATAGAAGGCACAACCGTAGGAAGCATTCCCATCCAGGGCAAACAGGAAAGACTCG
Organism: Deltaproteobacteria bacterium; assembly: GCA_016195725.1. Taxonomy (GTDB): domain Bacteria; phylum Desulfobacterota; class GWC2-55-46; order UBA9637; family UBA9637; genus UBA10170. The sequence continues at coordinate 7,284 of JACPZB010000115.1, forward strand.
ACGCCCTCCTTCAAAACAGCCTTGACCACAACTCAAAAGAATATGTAGCTGTCGTGAGCCTCTTTTATAACAGTGAAGCGCTGGTAAACAGCCAGAGGCGTCTTTTGGCAAATGCAATTATCAACGACAACCGAGCCGAAGCATGGTTTGAAATCCGCTACGGTTCAAACGCAGACGGTCAGCACGCCACCCGCCGTTACGCCGAAGCCGACCTTTTCGGCCTTTACGACACAGCCGGCACGACAACCGATGCAGAAGCAAAAGAAATCATGCGCATGTACACAAGGCATCAGACTCAGGAGACCGATGCGACAAAAACCATACAATACTACGAGGGCAGATATTCCCCTTCCGCCTCCGGCACAAACACAATAACCAATAACATCCTCCCCGCCTACAACTACCTCATTACAAACTACGCTCCCGGAGCCACCATAAACAACGTCATCGTCGGCCCCGAGCCCGGAGGCTACCTTGGCAATGGCCCCATACTCACCGGAGGAACCGGAAACGACCTAATCATCGGCGGCGCAGGCAACGACAAAATAACCGGCGGAACAGGAAACGACACAGTATATGCCGGAGACGGCAACGACCGCATCTTTGGCGGAACCGGAGACGACACCCTTTCGGGCGACAACAACTACTCCTACATCACAGACGGCAAAGACTACATAGAAGGCAACGACGGCGACGACATCATAGCAGGCGGTTACGAAGACGACATACTCATAGGCGGAGCGGGAAACGACATCATAGCAGGCGAATACTTAGGCGGCTACGATGCCTACACACAAAGAGACCCCGCAAAAAACACCGGTGCCTCCAATGACGACTACATAGACGGCGGAGACGGGAACGATGTCCTTGTAGGGGGTCTTGGAAACGACACCATCATAGGAGGCGCAGGAGACGACCAGATAGACGGCGATCTATACACAACCGCAAGCTCAGGCACAATCCCCCCGGAAAATATCGGAAACGACATCATAGATGCAGGAGCCGGAAGCGATATCGTATACGGATATGGCGGAAACGACATCATCTTTGGCGGGACAGGCAGCGCGGCAGACAACGACATAATAGACGGCGGAGATGGA
>JACPZB010000114.1 GCA_016195725.1 Deltaproteobacteria bacterium
AAATATTGCAGGGCTAAAAAAGAGAGTGGATTATATTCTGAAAAATTATAAACAGCCTGCAATAGTAGAGGAATATATAGATGGAAGGGAGTTTAATATTGCAATAATAGGAAATTACAGACCGAAAGCCCTGCCTGTGTCTGAGATAGATTTTTCACAGCTTTCTGAAGAGTATCCGAAGATTTGCACCTATGACGCCAAATGGGCACCGGACAGTCCTATATACCTCAAGACTCCACCTGTATGCCCTGCTGAGATTTCTAAAGAGCTGGAGCATGAACTTTGCAGTAGCGCTCTCAAAGCGTATAATTTAATAGGCTGCAGAGATTATGCGAGAGTAGATATGCGGATGGGTGACGATGGAATCCCGAAAATCCTTGAGGTGAACCCAAACCCCGATATATCTCCTGATGCTGGTTTTGCAAGAAGTGCGGCAGCAGATGGATTTGATTATCCTGCCATTATGCTTGAGATAGTGAAAATGGCATACGGCAGGTATGAAAGGCAGGTGAAAGGTTAAAGGCCAAACACCTCTAACCTAACATCTATACCTATGAGGATAAGGGAGGTAGCCCATAAGGATAAAGAGGCGATTGAATCAATTATAAGAACGAATAAGAATTTTACCGATGAGGAGAAATACTGCGCTGTTGAACTGCTGGATTTTTATCTGAGGGATATAACCAAAGGAGAGTATCTCTTTATCGGCGCAGTAGAGGAAACTGATAAGCCAGTCGGTTATTTATGTTACGGCAAGGCCCCATTTGCTGATGACGTATACGATATATATTGGATAGCTATTGACCCAGCATGGCAGGGTAAGAGGGTTGGTCAGATGATTATAAAGCATCTGGAGGGTGTACTGAAAAGTAACAACGCAAGAATGATTGTTGCAGAGACTTCATCGCAGGCCGCCTATGGCAAGACTCGTTTATTTTATGAAAAGGTAGGGTTTAGCGAGGCTTCAAGAATTAAGGATTTTTACAGGGTTGGAGATGATAAGATTATATATATCAAACAGCTAAAAGGAGAGAAGTAATTTGGAACTTGAAAGCATAAAAAAGATATATGCAGGCTATTCCAATATATATGATGTGCTATTCAAGGGATTCTTTTACCCAAGGATAAAACATGCAATACACTCTATGGGCATAGCGCCTGGAGATAAGATACTTGATGTGGGCGTTGGCACAGGACTGTCACTTCCGCTATTCCCAAGGTCTTGCAAGGTTATAGGCATTGACCTGTCAGGCGCTATGCTCAAAAAGGCAAGGGAAAAGGTTAAGAAACTTCATCTTGACCATATCGAACTTATTGAGATGGATGCAATGGATCTTCATTTTCTTGACAATACATTTGACCACGTTTTCATCTCTCATGTGGTCAGCGTTGTTCCAGACCCGTATCAGATGATGTCTGAGATAAAGCGGGTTTGCAAGAAAGACGGGCGGATAGTAATTGTGAACCACTTCAAGAGCAAGAATAAGGTCATGGCCGGGGTGGAAAAGATATTTAATCCTGTGAGTACGAAAATAGGGTGGAGGTCTGACCTTTGTCTTGATGAATTTATAACAAAAGCGCATTTAAAAGTTGATAAAAAATATAAACTGAAGAAGATGGACCTGTGGCATGTAATATTTGCTACCAATCAGAAATAACGGCAAAGTAAAAAGCTCATCTGCTGTGTTGTCATTGCGGCTTCTGCGCTCAACATACCACAAAGTATGCTTTGCTTGCCCCTGATAGATTCAATCATGGGCTTGCTCCGCCTTGCATCTGAAACTTTTTACTTTGCCGTTAGAAGTACAACCTTTTCCAATGTCATTCAAAATTGATGTTGCCAAAAGACGATACAGCCTCTACTTTAAAAGACCTGGAAATCCTTCCAATGACCTTTGATGATTTAGAAGATGTTTTGAGCATAGAAAGGCTCTCCTATCCCTCTCCTTGGTCAAGGTCTCAATTTGAAAAAGAGCTTCAAAATAGATTCTCCAACAAATTAGTAGCAAAGGTTGCACACGATAACAGAGAGGTAATTGCTGCGTTTATAATTTTTTGGGTAGTAGCAGACGAGGCGCATATACTGAACATAGCGGTCCGCCCTGATTTTCGCAGAAAAGGCATTGCGAAGAGCCTGCTTTTTTTTACCTTAAACAACCTGGAGGAAAGGGGAGTAAAAGAGGCCTTTTTAGAGGTGAGAAGGTCCAATAGTGCAGCCCAGAGTCTTTACAACTATTTTAGCTTTAAAAAGGTAGGTGTGAGGAGAGGCTATTATGGCGATAATAATGAAGATGCTATAGTAATGGCGTTAGAAATTAAAAGGGCGCGCAAAATTGATTTTGATGATGAAGAAGGATATGATGGCAAAGATTTTGTATAATAAACAGATTCTTCCTGCTTACTACCAACTTGGAATAAGGTGGGAAAACCTTCCGACTATTGAACCAGGCCAATTTGTAATGCTCCGCCTTACGAAGTATATTGACCCATTGTTGAGAAGACCTTTTGGCGTATATAAAATTCTGGGGCAAGGGGCAAGGGGCAAGGGGCAAGGGATTGAAATCCTTTACAAGGTGCTTGGCAAAGGAACAAGACTGATGACGAATTTAAAACCTGACGATGAAGTAGATATCTTAGGCCCTCTTGGCAACAGTTTCTCGGCACATTCGGGCAAAACAAATGTTATTATAGTTGCCGGTGGAATCGGCATTGTGCCATTTTACCTTTTAGCAAAAAGATTTAAAAAGGTACGGTTGTTATTTGGCGGAAGGAGCAAAGATGATTTGCCGGGTTTAGATGACTTTAAAAAATTGAAAATTGATATAGAGGTTTCTACTGATGACGGCAGTAGAGGAAAGAAAGGGCTTGTTACTGAAATCATTGCTAAACAACTTTCAGGCAATTCTCTTATCTATGCGTGTGGTCCACAAGGAATGCTTAAAGAAGTTGCACGAATAGCTGATAAGACAGGCATTCCTTGCTATGTGTCTTTGGATAAAGCTATGGCATGCGGTATCGGTGCATGTCTGGGATGTGCAATAAAAGTCAAGGGGCAAGGGCCTTGGGTCAAGAGCCAAGAAAATAAATCCGCAATCCGCAATCCGCAATCCGCAATATATAAAATGGTCTGCAAGGACGGGCCTATATTTGATGCGAGGGAAATAGTATGGGAAGAGATATAAAAAAGTCAGAAGTAATCCCTCTGCCTCCCCCCGTAGAAAAGGGGGGCAGGGGGGATTTGACGTTAGACCTTTCGGTCAATATCGCAGGCATTGAGCTTAAGAACCCCGTGATGACTGCATCCGGTACCTTTGGTTATGGAGAGGAATATGCCCCTTATATTGATTTAAACCGCCTTGGCGCTCTTGTTGTTAAAGGACTGTCGCTACAACCTAAGCAGGGCAACCCTCCGCCGAGGATTGTGGAAACAGCAGCAGGCATGTTAAATTCTATCGGCCTTCAGAATATTGGAGCCGGAGTATTTATAGAAAAGAAACTTCCGTTTCTTAGAAAATTTGATACAAAGGTCATCGTTAATTTTTTTGGTGATTCTATTGATGAATATTGCGAAGTTGCAAAGATTTTAGACAGCGTAGACGGCATTGCAGGGCTTGAGATGAATATCTCCTGCCCGAATAAGGAGGAAGGGTGGCTTGAATTCGGCACAAACCCTGATTTGACCTTCAGGGTTGTAAATGCAGTGAGAAAATCTACAAGGCTTCCCCTGATTGTAAAACTTTCTCCCAATATTACAGACATAACCATAATTGCAAAGGCAGCCGAGGATGCCGGGGCAGATGCCCTTTCGCTCATCAATACTCTTTCAGGCATGGCTGTAGATGTAAATACCAGAAGACCAAAACTGGGCAATGTTATAGGTGGACTTTCTGGCCCAGCCATAAAACCTGTAGCGCTTAAGATGGTTTGGCAGGTATTCAAGTCAGTGAAACTGCCTTTAATAGGCATCGGCGGCATCATGACAGCAGAGGATGCAATAGAATTCATGATTGTTGGCGCATCAGCAGTCCAGGTCGGAACGGCAAACTTTGTTGATCCGCAGGCTAGTATAAAGATACTGGACGGAATTGAGGACTACTTTGAAAGGAATGAGGTTAAAAATGTAAAGGATATGGTGGGGAATTTAAGGGTTTAGGGGGATGGGGAGAAATAGGGAAGAAATATGAGGAAGGGGGCTTATTATGATTCACTATTCGTTCGTTGTAAGAAGTCTATTCTTGAGTTTTCTCTCTTCTCCTGCCAGATTTAGGTTTTACTGCGAAGAAACCGTTGAACCCACAACGCTCCAAGCCTTATACACCTTAGACGTCTCCTCAGGTTCATCTGATATAACACTGCATGAAGTAAATGAGGCGTCGGCCCTCATCCACACGGAGGCACATGAGGATGTCAACATTATCTTTGGAGCCGTAATAGATGAAAAGATGGGCGAAGAGGTTAGAGTTACCGTCATTGCCACAGGTTTTGGAAAAGAGGAAAACAAGCGGATAGCGGCAATAAGAAACATTGCGCCAGCTGTTATTGTCGGCGATATGGATATTCCAACAATTATCAGAAGGGAAAAGAGATCCGAGATGGGAGCGGCAGAGGTTCGAAGGCTTAAGCCTCTCGGCGGTTTTAACGCAACAGATGAAGATGCATATGATACGCCGACATTCTTGAGAAAACAGGCAGATTAAGCAGTTCACGCTGGGAAATGCCCATCTGCTTTGTTGTTGCTACGGCTTCTGCGCTCAACATACTACAAAAAGTATGCCTCGCTTGATGCCTTGCGCCGCCTTGCATATGAGCAATTTTTGAGTGTGAACTGGATTAAGGCAATTTGAATTTGATATTATAGATGTCACATCCATACTTAAAGCTTACATTGGAGTTGTCTCTGTAGCTTTATCTTGAGCAATCCTATCCGCCAAACTACTCCTCGAAAAATCTTGACAAGATAATAGAAAGAGCTAATATACGAGACTAAAGGAGGATTTTTGCCAAAATTAGCATATCCGTATTGCGCCTATCCCGCCAAATTGGAAGTATATACGCAATGCGGATACGAAGTAGTTAAGCGCGCATCGCAGACAGGGGAAAAGACTTAAAAAGACTTAAAAAAACAAATAGCCCCGCCCCTTTCTTTATGATAAAATACCTTCAAATTGCTTGTATTTGCGAACAAAACCTTATTTCGATTATCTTTGGGGGAATAAAACTATGCCGGTAGAACCATTTGGACGACTTGACAACAGTCCTGAAATCAGAGAAAAGATATTACCCTATTGCCGCTTAACGACAGGCGACGTTTGGGAAGACCCAATTAGTGGACACAAAGTCGGTGTGTTGGATGCTACTAAACTTGACGATGTTCTAAAAATATTCGGAACACAGAAAGCAACACTTGCTGTTCAAGACCCCCCTTACAATGTAGTTGTCGGCAATGAAAACACGGACAATCTTTTCAAGATGACATTGAAGGAGTATATGATTTACTCTAAAAAATGGGTTGAAAATAATTTAAAAATTCTC
>JACPZB010000010.1 GCA_016195725.1 Deltaproteobacteria bacterium
CGTCTCCTGTGTAGGAGAGGGCGGTTGTGGTTTGATTCAGGTCTTGTATGCTTGTGAGCCTGCCTTTGCTGTTGAAGGTGTAGGTTGTGCCGTCTTTTTCTGTCAGGGTGTAGGTGTCTGCGGAAGAAATGATGACCGAGTGTTCGCCTGTTTTTGTGTCGGGAAAATAGGTGTTTGCTCCGGTAGAGGCGGCAGAGGAAAAGGTTATCCTCTTGCCGTCGGATTTCATAAGGGTTATGGTTGAGCCTTGCTTGATGATATTGGCATTAAAGCTGTGCATCCACGCTTTTCCCAGAGGGCCGGTGTAAGTATCCAATGAATTATAGGCTATGGTGAAGTCAAAGGGGAGTTTGGAGTTCGGAGTCTGGAACAATGTCTGGTCGTGATAGAGGTTGCCGGACACATAATTGCCTGATGAGCCAAGCGGGGTGTTGGTGGGGCATTGGTTGCCGCAGTCGGGGCAGGCGGGCTGCTGAGGACATCCCTCGTCTATCTGACCAGTGCATATCGTAAACGTTACCGAGTCTTCAGCAATAGTGCCACCTCGGCTCCCATCTGAATTAAGATCCACAATGGAAACACTAAGAGTATGCTTACTCCCTGGTGGATAATTCGCTGTGTTAATAGACCATGAAATTGGCCACGCAGTACCTATACGATATGGACTAATCCAATCGTAGCTCTTAGCACCGTCAAAGTCAAAGATGACAATCGAACACCATGATGCCCATGTATATATGTCCCACGTGCATGTCGTGTCTTCAGTTAGTTGATAGCCGCCTGTAATAGAAATGCGCTCATTTGCTCCGATACAACACACATGGCTTGGATCTGGCGATGCTGATAGCGTAACAGAGCCGGTTGCGCTCCATACAGAAGAGGCAAAAACAAGAGTCTGCTGCCGGGCGAACGCAGGCGCGGTTTCTTTTGATAACCGAAAGTTGTTGTCATAATAGCTCTTTTCTTTAAAACCTGTCAACTGGCTAAAAGGACAGGTCATTTTGAATTGAAAATATGGTATAATAAAAGTTTTAAGTCAAAAGAGCAGCACAGTATATACTGTTCAACACAACAAAGGTTTTAAGGTTTTTCATGGCATTCCTCAAATAAAATGTTTATCAAGCAAAGAGGCAGCCTTCTGAGGTGGATGGACTATCAAGAATTTTTGTATTAACAATGGGGAAAGGTGGTGAAACAGGCAAAGCGATAATAATAGTAAGCGCAGACGTTATAACCAGAGGGGCGGTTTTGCTGTTGCCCTGAGATATCCGAAGAGAAGATCCCTTCTTGCAACAATCCCCGCCAGTTTGTCATCCTTAACTACTGGAACTCTTATGAGATGTTCCTTTTCCAAAAGGGTTGCGATCTTTTTTACATCCGTGCCTTCCATAACTATAACAGGATTCTTTTTCATAATATCTCTAGCTGTTATCTTTGCCAGATCCCTTCCTTCTATGATAGCATGAATGAGATCATATTCTGAAACAATGCCCAAAAGTTTACTATCGGCATCGACAATAGGGACGCTTCCAAAATTACCCTTGGTCATGGCCTCGGCCATTTCTTCCCAGGGAGCATCGGGTGAAAAGGTTTTTACATCCGTCTCCATGAGCTGGGCTGCGGTTAATTTTTTAAAATCTTCCTGATTGGTTATAAATTCACTTCGTCTCATCCTGTCTCCTTTTTAAGGCTTAAGGGTAAGAAGCATGAAGAGAATCGTACCCGCAAATGAACGCAGCCACACCCTTATTCACGCTACCTACTTCCTCGATGCTCTAACCAACAAAAGTTCTCCACCAAAAACTATCAAAGCAACAATCAGAGGAATAATGTATGTGGACTTGGACGTTGCCGGCTTAAGGAGCAGCCAATACCATGTGGTCATTACATGTTTTGAGCCGCTTTCCCCATTGCTCCCATCCCATGCAGCAAATGCAATAGGCGTATATTTGCCTTCAACAAACTGCGTATCCTTATCTTTCTCCTCTGTAGATAGCGCCCTTTTCATAACAACCCGCCATGTGCCGTTATTATAGACGCCGGTTGCTTTTAATCCTGCCTTTGCAACATCGCGTTGCTCTATCTTCTGGAATCCGTTTGCATTCATGAGTTTTACACTCTCCGGCGAATCCTTTTTCCCGCTCCTCCACTGCCAGATATTGACGGGTTTGGCGCTATCACCCATGCCAAAATACGGTTTTTCCATCTCCTCAGGAATGATTACAGGGAACTGAACAGCCACGCTATCCTCAAGCATATCGCCCTCTGCTATCTCCTTTGCCTTCTCATCCCCCGGAATACTCTTTGTTCTGTCATCCCACTCAAGGAGTATAGAAATCTCTTTATCGTTATAAAATGCCCTTGCTGTTATGCTGTCCAATGAGGGGGTAAAAAATCTCTCCTTTGCAATTATCTGGGGAATAAACCAAAAACTTGTCGGCTCAGCCTCATTCCACTTGGGATCATCAATCTTATCAGGCAGTTCACCTATAAGTCTTATTGCCTTTAGAACAGTATCATCCTTTGCTTTTTTTACATCATTTCCAAGGGATGCGACATAGTTTGCCACATGCCATCTCTCTTCATCGGAAAGTGTCTTTTTGCTGGATGGATCCGCAAAAGACGGCATCTGCGTTCCAGGGATTCCATTGCTTATACGGGTGTATATCTCTTTTGGGTCGTTATTCACCCTGAATGTCCACGGCTTTGTAAAATTCCGCGGCCATGTCCTGAAACCAAGGTCATCCTTTAATTTCTTTGTGCCGTCGCCTTTGCCTTCCTCGCCATGACACTCTGTGCACATCTTTTTAAAAATCTCTTTGCCCTTTTCAATGCTTTCCTTTGACGATTTTACTTGATTTTTATAGTCAATTGATGGTTTTTGAGGCTGTTCCAATCCGCTCAATGACTTGATATAGGCAACAAGGTCCAGCCTCTCCTGTTCCTTAAGCACATCACCCCAATTAGGCATGGATGTGCCTGACATCCCTCTCCATATAGAGACATGATTCATACCGCCGCTTATCATTCTAAAGATATCCGCATCCGCAGGGGTTATCTCATCAAATGGCGTTGTCTTGAATTTATACCAACCTGCGGTGAAGTCTCTCGGCGGCGGGTTTAAGAATTTGGCTGCCGGACCATCGCCTCCCCCCTTCTCGCCGTGGCACCACCAGCATTTTTTATCATATATTGCCTTCCCGTTTTCTTTATTGCCCTGGGCTGCAATTGCCTGCGCTGAGATTATAAGACTTAACACAACTGGTAATAGGAGCTTCCTTTTCATAGGCTTTTGACCATCCTTTTATGATTTACGAATTACGATTTACGAATTACGATTTAAAAATCTTAAATCTCAAATCTTAAATCGTAAATCTGAAATCTATTTCGCCCACGACCTCGGCACATATCCTGTATAGTTATATAAAAAGAGTATAACCTTCCAGACTTCATCCTCGGTAAGAAAGTTTTCCCAGATAGGCATAGCAGATATCCACGGCGCGCCTTCCTTTGGCAGCCCAGGCCCGCCTGTTGCAATCCTCCAAAATAAGAACGACTCCTGAAGCTGAGCAATGGTTCCTATATCTGTGAAATTCGCAGGCAAAGGATTAAAACCATGCGCATAATGGCCTCTGCCATCCAGCTTGTCGCCGTGGCAATAGAAACAATTTTTAAAATAGACTTCGCCGCCTTCCTTAACGAGTTGGGCAAATTTTGCAGGGTCTTCTTTTTCCACTTTCCTATACGGGTTCTCAAGTGTCATGAGATTAAATGTCTTGCCAAAAACCTTAACAGTTGACGGCGGCGCAGGATGGATAGACCTTAATTCCACAGGCGCTTCATAAGTAGGTCTTAACTGCATATAGGTTATACCGCCTGCCAGCAGCGGAACAATAAGAAATACAATATTCCTTAATGTCTTTTTGCTTGGGTCTTCAATCATCGCTTTTATCGGACCAACAAGCCCCTGCATCCCCTCTTCCGTAGAGGTCATCCAGAGGAGGATTGTCACCACAGCAAAGAACATATACATTACGATAAGGCTGGATGGTATGGGCTGTTTAAGGAAAATACCTGGCGCCTTAAAAATAAAATAGCTGATGGCTACAAGGATTACAAACAATAAAAGTCTGGGTATTTTCATCCCGTTCAACCTCCTCATTTCATGCAATTTATGATTTACGATTTTAGATTTAAGATTTTTAATTCGTAATTCGTAAATCTATTTTGATTTCGCCAAATAATTAACCAACATTTCAAGCTCTCCTGCGGTCATCTTAGCTCCAAAATCCTGCGGCATTATACCCGGCACGCAGGGTCCTGTAGGGCACTCCTTTGCAATATCTGCATTTGGATCAAGGATAGCCCTCCTCAAATAATCTTTATTCTTTTTTGCCCCTATCTTTGTAAGGTCGGGACCAATGGGTCCTGCCTGTCCGGCTATTTTATGGCAAACACCACAGCCATACTTGGCTACAACATCTTCCGGGCTTTTGGCAGGGACTGCAGCAGGAGCAGCCGCCTCTTGCTTCGGCGCCTCTTTTGGCAACTGGACTGTTACTGAAACACCTGCCTTCTGCTGGAAATATGCTATGACTGCATCTACCTCAAAATCTTTAAGACCTATGGCGCCTGAAGTAACAACCGGCATAGGACTCTGGGTGTCATTTGTCCCTTTTACGCCAAAACCAGCAACAACAAAGGCGGATGGCTCCTTCATAGATTCTCTGATGTATTCCTCCCCTGTTTTTGCCTTGCCTTTATAGCGTGGATCTTTCAGTCTTTCTTCGGCTCTCTTGCCGACCTGATCTAATAGAGGCGCCCTTCCACCAACCGGGTTATGGCACAGCTCGCATGTCCCCTTCCCATGAAATATGGTATCTCCAAGGTTGATAAACTGTTCCATGGTCATGGCGCCCAGGTCCAACTTTGCCTCTACTGGTGGAGGCGCAGGCCTTATCTGAGGAATCATGCTGCTGGCATAAAAGGTGTAAAAGAATATTACCGCCAGACTGAATATTACAACCCGTAAAAAGGTTTTCATGTTAAAACCCCCTAACCCGGAAAAGCCGGAACCAAATTTATGTCATGCCCGAATGCTTCTATCCCCGATAGAAACATTCGGGGACGCATCCATGTTTTTACTACCGGATTCCCGATTAAAACCTCGGGAATGACAGCAAAAAATGCCAAGTTATTTATTACCTTAACTATAATATTTTGCTTTAATTTAATGACTCGCCTCTTTTGAAACACTCTTTTTACCGCTTATATGGGCCAGCCAGAATATAAATATGACAATGGCCATGAATATAACAACACCAATAGAAACAATCCTTGTGGCATATCCAATGGTTGGTGTAAAGGCATCGGGGGAATTATCCCTGAATACGGTATAGACATGCCAGTGCTGTCTTATGGCTGAACGGATGAAACCCATAAGCCCCATAAGCCATGTGAATGATACCGCAAGAAGGAACAAGGCATACTGGCTTCTGTCAGGCATCTTGCCCCACTGGAGCGGCGCAACCTCTTTGGCGCCCTTGAACATAAATACATCTATTATTAAACAAGCTATTATAACTGTTAGGGTGGACATAACCTGCGGGACCGATGATGCAACTTTATATACAGTATTTGTAAAATAGCCATAGTATATGCCTAGTGTGGCAATATTGATTATAGCTGCTACAAATATTGCAATCTGCATGGCGTTGCCTATAGGCGCCCATGAAACTGTGGCAACTTTATTACAGCGGCGGTATAGGAGGAAGCTCAAGAATGTGAATATCAGCATGATATTGACAGCCGTATTCTTGGCAGGCATGATGCCTAACGGGCCGAGATATTTATGATATGGTCCGCCCAAGGCCTTCAATTCTCCCGGTGTTAAGATCAATGTGTGCGGTGTAAACCACACAAGGAAACAGGCAACAATGACAAAGGCTATATATTTAATATATTTGGTATATCTATCAGCGCCCTTGCTCCTCTCCATACCGCACCACAGGTAATAATTTACAGAAAGGAAAAGGGCTCCAATTAAAACTGCCTGAATAATGAACAGCCATGCAAATACACCGCCCATAAGCGTTATTCCCATCTGCTGGCTGTATGCATAAATCTCTGCAATAAGCCAATAACCTGCAAATGGAAGTGGAAGCAGGGCGGATACTGCTATAAAGTTTGCTGTATAGCCCATCCAGTCATAGTGTGCCCTTTCTTCTGAAGTTTTGGAACTTAAGAATTTATATGCTGCATAGGCGCCGACAACAGAGCCGCCGTAAGCCACATTTGCAACAGTCCTGTGGAGATTCAACGGGTTCCACAGATGAGTGTGTATTGCATGCCATATATTTCCTTCAAATACACCTGCGGCATCAACGCCGTGGGGAGACATCATGAAGCCGACCCATGCATTAGCAAAAAACATGAGCACCGTGCCTACAACATTCAACACCCATCCTATGGTAAGATGCATCCATTTGCCGAACCCCGTCTCCATTGCATGCCAACCATAATAATAGATATAGAGACATGCGCTCTCTGCAAAGAAAAGGAAGGCATAGGCGAGTATGGTTGGGCTGAAGATACCTGCCATATACTTCATGAAATCAGGGTAAAATATTACCAATGTAAATAAGAGAAGGCCGCCAAATACAGCAGTGATGGAATACGCTGTAAGGCTTACTTTAATAAATTCATAGGCCATCTTGTCATATCGCTTATCCTTGGTAGCCATGCCAATGGCCTCTACGATAAAGACAAGGATAGGGACTGCGAGGACGAATGCCGCAAACCAGAGATGAAGCTGCGCCACAAGCCAGGCCATAATCCTCCCGTTTATATACTTGACCTGTGGATAATCCTTTTCAGTAAGTTTCGGCGCTGGAGGGTGTTCCTCCTTTTTTGCCTCTGACTTGGCTTCTGGGCCAGATGGTTTTTCGGCCTGGGCAGTCTGCTCAGAGGCATATGCAGCACCGGCCTTCATTGGCAATAATTTTATAGATTCTAAAAATAGCGGGGTGAAAAGAAAGGCAAGTAAGCATAGGGCAGTTATGAATTTCTTTTTTAGGAGGGGGGCGCCCTTGAAAACTACAGAAGATAATTTCATCTTATCTGCTCCTTTAAGTTATTTTTTGGTTCGACAAGCTCACCATGACATTGTCACCCTGAGCTTGTCGAAGGGTCACGCCAAAGCCTCTACCCTTTAAATATCAACGATAATCCCTGAGCCTTAAAAAGTATGGCATCGAGTACCACAAAAAATACCGCGCTTGCTGCCAGGGCAATAACAAAGCTGATTACTGACTTCATAGCCCCTCCCTAAAATTTTATTGTTTGGTGAGAAACCAGTAAAAAAATACCAGTGTGGCAATTACTACAACAGTAAATAGTATCGGCCCTGCCTTGCTTGATTTTTCTTCCAACATGCCTCTTCACCTCGCCGAAAAATAGACATTGCTCACTACATAAAACATTGTTTTATTTGTCATTGCAAACAAGTGTTCAATGTTTGTTTTTCGGATCTCAAATTGGATTTGACAATTTTTATTTTTAATTTTATACTCTGCGTATGTTGAATAACTGGAAACCATCACCGGCTGACTATCTGATATTTCTGGGACTTGTTGTCAATCTGATTGTAATAATCGCCATCCTTATTTATTACTTCGCCAGATAAGGGCGGGCTTTATATACTACATCGCAAGCCTCTTTTCAAGTCCAAATTTTTAAAAATTTTTAAAAACTACCTTGGACAAGTTCGTCTTCTATAGCAGGTTCTAAATATCTTGTCAAGATTTTTTTATTACAGAATATTTTTATTGCACGATCATAATTTTCATAGCAATACCTCCCGCCTTTCACCAGGTCAACAGCAATGCTTTTCATACATCGGATACAAAACCTTCTCTTCATTATTAACCCTTTTCATAATATCTTCACAAACATTCTCAAAATCCCTGTTAAACTCCATAGTAAGCCTTGCTATCTCATCCTTATCAGGATATTTATCAAAGAATTTTACAACCCTCTCTCCGATGCCCTTCATTGCAGCGCTAAAAGCGTCTATCGTTATAGCTACCATCTTTATGCTTTTTTCTTCCACAGTCTTTAAAAGGTCTCCATATATTTTATCCGCCTTTTTAATATGCGCGGTAAATCCATTTTTAAGCAACCCTATGTGGCTGGCTATATCATGAACATTGCCTCTTTGAACAGAATCTTTAGTATTTTCTAAAAGTCTGTAAATTATCTTTTGCTCTTCCTTCAACTCGTCCAGATAATACTTGTTTGACTCGTTCATTTTATTTCCCCGCCTTTACAGACTTTTCGCATTGCGAAGATATTTGTTCCGGTTTTTCCGTTAGATGATTTGCATCTATCTCGTTTTCCGACGATGCCTTTTTAAAGTTCTTTATAGCCTGACCGAGCCCAGCGCCTATGCTGGGCAGCTTTCCCACGCCGAATATTATCAGGATAATTACAAGGATAATGATAAGCTCTGTTGCTCCTATGCCAAACATAGAAAACCTCCTGTAAACTTTAGAATATGATGCCTTTTCATTTTCATCTTATATTATTATTTAACTTGCATGAGCAGATGCGCCCCATATTTCTCTACATGCCGCCTAAAAGAAAAAATGTCTCTGAACCTTTCTCCGCAGATAGGGCACCGGTAACCTCCCCACACCCTGAATAGATGAGGGTTTTTTAACTCCACCAGTTTCCCTTTTATGTATTCTTCCCTTGTTATAGGCCTTATGCTATTTACAGCCTCTATTGTATGTCTCTTCTTTATCCTTGGAAGAGACCTTACTTTTGAAATAACAGAAATCATATCGCTGCCTTTCAAATATCTTTTTGCGGCATAACTGTTGCCTGCGCCCATATGGCCGTTCTCAAGAACAACCTCAAAGTATTGCATCTATAATCTGATTGCCTCCGTTACTTTCCCTTGCACTTGCAAAGCTTTCTCAAATAAGCAACTAAATCCTTGACCTCGGCTCCTGTAAGCGTCTTGCCAAACGGAGGCATAATAGTTGATTTGCTGACTGCTGCGCCGCCGCCGGATATTGCATTTTCAATATCCGTATTCGTCAGCTTATTCATATCTTCCGGACTTGTATGATTTCTCGGCGTAACCGACATCTCAGGCAGGTCAATACCGAATGCCTTTGGCTTTGCATTTGCGCCTTCGCCCTTTCCGTCCATGCCGTGACACTGCGCACAATAAAACTTATAGTTCTCCTCGGCGCTTACGGCAAACGCAGTCCCTTTTC
>JACPZB010000012.1 GCA_016195725.1 Deltaproteobacteria bacterium
GAATGGCCTGGATGATGCGTCCGGCCATGGCGCCAATGTAGGTGCGCCGGTGGCCGCGCAGTTCCGATTCATCATGCAGACCGCCCAGGCTCAGGCGTTCAAATTTGCGCCCCAGGGCGCGGGCGATCGACTGGCCGAGCGACGTCTTACCGACGCCCGGGGGTCCGACGAAGCAGAGAATCGGCGACTTGGCTCCGGGGTTGAGCTTCAGCACGCCCAGATGCTCCAGGATGCGTTCCTTCACTTCCTGCAGGTGAGTATTATCACTTTCAATTGCAAGGCATGGAGGTTGTAACCGACAAGGGGAAGAATATCGGCGTTGTAACCGGCATTTTCTCCACAGGCAGCAACGACGTGTATGTAGTTAAAGGCGCTTCTGGAAAGGTTTTGATACCTGCAACCGGCGATGTGGTTTTAAAGGTAGATGTTGACGCCGGGAAGATGGTTGTTCGTTTGTTGGAAGGGCTTTTGCCTGGAGAAAATGAGATTTGATATACTGACTATCTTTCCTGATTTTTTTGAATCGCCTCTCAAGCAAAGCATACTCGGCAAGGCGATTGAAAAAGGGCTTGTAGAGATTGGCGTCCACAACATAAGAGATTTTGCCCTTGATAAACATAAAACCACGGACGACTCTCCCTACGGCGGCGGCGATGGAATGGTTATGAAGGCAGAGCCTATTGTAATGGCGGTTGAATCGGTTAAGGCCGGCTCCAATAAAAATCCAAAGGTGGTTCTCACCTCGCCCCAGGGGAGGCAATTCAATCAGCAGATGGCCGCTGAATTTGCCGCTTCAGATGGTTTGCTGATTATATGCGGCAGGTATGAAGGCGTGGATGAGAGGGTGAAGGAACTTGTAGTTGATATGGAGGTATCGGTCGGAGATTATGTGCTGAGCGGCGGAGAGGTGCCTGCTCTGATCATTATAGATGCGGTGGCACGACTCATTCCGGGAGTTTTGGGCTCAGATCTATCAGCAAAAAATGATTCCTTTTCTCATGGCCTTTTGGAGTATCCTCAGTATACAAGGCCTGAATCTTTTAGAGGGCTTAAGGTTCCGGAAGTCCTTTTGTCAGGCAATCATCAGGAGATTAAAACATGGAGAAGGGCGGAATCAGTAAAAAGAACCATGGAGAAGAGGCCCGATCTTTTGGAAAGAGTTCAATTAACGGAAAAAGAAAAAGAATATTTGAAAGAATTGAAGACAAATAAACAATAAAAAGGGAGGTTTCTTATGAACCCGTTAGCAAATATTGAAAAGGATTATTTACGCACTGATATGCCGGAATTTAGAACTGGCGATAACATCAAGGTAAATATAAAAATCAAAGAAGGCGACAAGGAAAGGATCCAGACATTTGAGGGCACGGTTATACGGAAAAGGGGCAATGGCGTCAGGTCAACAATTACCGTGCGAAAGATTGCCTCCGGGGTTGGTGTTGAAAGAACATTTCCTTTAAATTCTCCTTCCATAGAAAGCATCAAGGTGGCTGGCAAAGGCATGGTTAGAAGGGCAAAACTGTATTATCTGAGGGGACTGAAAGGCAAGGCTGCAAGGATAAAGGAAGAGGCATAATAATAGTAGACAGTAGACGGTAGAAAGTAGAGAGGGGAAAATTCTGTTTCCTGTATTTCCTGTCTACTATCTACTGTCTGCTCCCTACCGTATCTATCATGGATGCCTACGAGCAACAGGCCATTAAAGAAGGTTATCGTTACATCGCAGGAACAGATGAGGCAGGCAGAGGGCCACTTGCTGGACCGGTAGTTGCGGCAGCGGTTGTTTTCAAATTTCCACCGCCGCTTCATTTGGGCATAAGAGACTCAAAAACCCTTTCTCCTTCACAAAGGGATAATATCCTATTAAACATCTATCGCGAGGCTGTATCCGTTGGCGTCGGAGTTGTCTGGATTGACGAGATAGAAACAACCAATATCCATACAGCATCGCTGAAGGCAATGGCTGAAGCAATTAAACGGCTTAATCCATTGCCCGATTTTATTTTAATAGATGGTTCCTTCCCCATAGATTTATCCATTTCTCAATTACCTGTCATAAAAGGCGACACCAAAAGCGTAAGCATAGCCGCTGCTTCAATAGTGGCCAAAACCGTGCGGGACAGCATAATGGGCGCATACCATGTTATATTTCCGAATTATAATTTCATTAAACATAAAGGTTATGGAACAACCGAACACCTTGAAGCGATAAAATGCTTCGGCCCGTCTCCAATTCACAGAAAAACATTCAAGGGCGTAAAGGAATACTTAAGTGACATTCATAAGGATTAGTGTCGGCAAAAAAGGGGAAGGTCTGGCTGCCGAATTTCTCAGGAAAAACGGCTACAGGATTGTGGAAACCAATTTTAGAAACAGATATGGCGAGATAGACATTATTGCCATTGATGGAAAGACTCTGGCATTTGTAGAGGTTAAGGCAAAGACAAGCGATAAATTCGGCCCTCCAAAGCTTGCGGTGGACTCAAGAAAACAAAGGCAATTATCAAAGGCGGCGCTGGCATATTTGACTCAGAAGAAACTAAATAACAATCCTGCCAGATTTGATGTGGTCGGAATCAGCATGATAGAAAATAAAACAGAAATAGAACTGATAAAAAATGCGTTTGAATTGCGCTTATGAAAAAACAACTCCTCCTCATAGACGGCTCTTCCTATATCTACAGGGCGTTTTATGCCATTCCCTATCTTTCCAATTCCAAGGGTATTCCCACAAATGCTGTATATGGTTTTGCCCGGATGCTGTTAAAGGTTATAAATGACTTTAAAACAGACCATATAGCAGTTGCCTTTGATGTAAAAGGGCCGACCTTCAGGCATAAGATGTATGAGAAATATAAGGCGCGCAGGGTAAGTATAGACAGTTCAATGCTTAAGTTAAGGATGCCGCCTGTAAAAAAAAAGGGTATGCCTGATAATCTTAAACTGCAGATACCCTATATAAAAGAATTGGTGAAGGCATTTAATATACAGGTACTTGAGTTAGAGGGCTATGAGGCTGATGATGTTATCGGCACAATATCCAAACACATGAAGGAAAAGGATGTAGAGGTAATAATCATCGCTGCTGACAAGGATATGCTGCAGCTTATTGATGATAATACAACTATTGTTGACACGATGAAAGGCAAGGGGTTTGGCATAAAAGAGGTAACAGAGAGATTCGGCACAACCCCCGACCGCATTGTAGAAATCATGGGTCTTACAGGAGATTCATCTGCAGACTCATCCGATAACATACCGGGTGTAAAAGGCATAGGCGAAAAGACAGCAGTAAAACTGATACAGCAATTTGGAACCATTGAAAATCTTTTGCAAAATATTTCTCAGGTGAAAGAAAAGGGGATTAGGGAAAAATTAGAAAAATATGCGGAAGATGCGCGGCTTTCGCGAATGCTTGCCACGATAGATACCAATGCGCCTGTGGATTATAAGTTTGAAGACCTTGCTGTAAAATCACCGGATTATTCAAGGCTGAAAGAATTGTTAAAGGAGATGGAATTCACAAAGTTATTGAGGGAGATTATCCCGGATGAACAGCCGGGTATTGAAGGAGAATACACTTTTGTAACTGATATAGATAAACTGGAAGACCTTATAACAAAGATAAAAGAGGCCGGAGAGGCAGCGATTGTAATTAAGAAACAGGGCAGCGCAATATTCGGCGAATTAACCGGGCTTGCTGTCTGCATTAAAACAGGGCAGGCATTTTATATCCCGACAGGACATTTTTATTTAGGCGCCCCTTTGCAGATTGACAGGGCATTTGTAACTCAGGTCATTAAACCCATTATTGAAGACGAAGACATTAAAAAGATTAGCCATGATATAAAGGCGCTCCATATCTTTTTTAAACAGCACAATATTCAGATGAGAGGTACAAATTTTGATACCAGCATCGCATCATATCTGCTTAATCCTTCAAGATCAACCCATAGCCTGGATGATATAGCGTACGAGCAATTAGACTATATAATAACATCTCCACATACAGCGTCTTTCAGCGAACTTGATATAGATCAAGCTACGGACTATGCCTGCAATGAGGCGGACGCAGTCTTTCAACTTGCAAAAAGATTTTTGCCGCAGTTGAAAAGCCAGGGGCTTTTAAAGCTTTATAAAGAGGTAGAGATTCCGCTCGCTCAAGTTCTTGCAGAAATGGAGATTATCGGCATAAAGGTAGACCGAGATTATCTTATGAACCTTTCTCAAGAGCTGGACGGCCAAATGAATAGCCTCAAAAAAAGAATCTTTGCAATTGCTGGCATTGAGTTTAATATAAATTCACCCAAACAACTCTCAGAAGTTTTATTTGACAAGCTGAGATTAAAACCGGTAAAAAAGACAAAAACAGGGTTTTCTACCGACGAGGAAGTCCTCCGTATACTTGCCCTTCAGCATGAGCTTCCCGATGAGATTTTAACCTTTAGACAACTCTCAAAATTAAAGTCAACATACATAGATGCTCTGTTAGGGCTTATAAACCCAAAGACTCAGAGGCTGCACACATCGTTTAATCAGACAGTTACTGCAACTGGAAGACTTTCCAGTTCAGAACCCAACCTGCAGAATATTCCTATAAGAACCGAATTGGGAAAACGAATACGACGGGCATTTATTGCGGATAATGGTTTTTTATTTTTATCTGTTGATTATTCTCAGGTAGAGCTCAGGATTGTTGCGCATCTGTCTCAGGACCCGCTTCTTATAGAGGCATTTAAGAAAGGGGAAGACATTCATGCAAAAACAGCATCAGAGGTTTTCGGTCTTGCGCCAGAGCTTGTTACTGCTGAGATGCGAAGGAGGGCTAAGGCGATAAATTTCGGCATTATTTATGGAATGGGGGCATATGGCTTATCAACAGAGCTTGGCATATCGCAGGATGAGGCGCGTGGTTATATTGAAAATTACTTCCTCCACTATAAAGGGGTTAAACGCTTTATAGACAAGACAATCGAAGAGGCGGGTGAAAACGGCTATGTAACAACGTTATTCGGAAGACGCAGATATATACCTGAAATGAAAAACGAGAGCGAACAGATAAGGAGACTGGGCGAAAGGATGGCAATAAATACGCCCATACAAGGGACAGCAGCGGATATGATAAAGATAGCAATGATAAATATAGATAGGAGATTGAAACAAGGCGACCTTGTGGGGACAAGGCATGGTTTGCCCCTACGTTCAAGAATGCTGCTTCAGATTCACGATGAGCTTATTTTTGAGGCGCCAGAACAAGAAATGAACATACTCAAAGATATTGTAATACAGGAGATAGAAACAAAGGGTATTCTGTCCGTACCCGTAAAAGTCAATATAAAGACCGGCAGCAGTTGGAGTGAGCTTGATTTAGAAAAATCAATTGCAAGCCCCGTTAAAAATCCTCTTCACAAATGTAGTAGAGGGCAGCAAAGTGAACGACTCCGAAATGGGGATTTCTGACGCAGCTTGAAAAAACAACTTCACATAAGGTATTATAAGATATTAAAACGCAAAAATAAAAACGGCACGCCCCGCTTTGTGGATGCCCGATTTTAAAAAATTATTCCTTAAATTTTATATTTTGATATTTGCCCCGTATTAAATACGGAGTTGCATTTTTTTGTGGAAGTGTTGATGAAAAGAAAAATTTCTATAACTCAAAAACTTTTATTGTTTGCGTCTATTTTTTTTGTTCTGGCTATCTCATATTCCCGGCTTTTTATAAACAGTATAAAAGAATTTGACAGGTATGCTGACATAAGCACTGCCCTCTCCTCCATTAAGAACGATATTGCAGAGATGGAATATGGTTTGGATATATATGTGATAGGCGGTTATTATAAAGGTGAGGGCGGTATAGAAGGAATTTATGAAAAGGTTGCGGTTATAGATAAACAGATAGATTCTCTCCAAAAGTTGTCTGATGTCAGAACCCTCATCAATTAAAAGATATGGCAACTACAGCAGAAAAAATGGCTATTGGGAATTTGAACTTGAGATTTGCGACAGACTCGGCAGATGAGATGGACGTTTTGGCAGCTACGCTGAATAAAATGGTTGATGCGGTGAGCGAAAAACACACCATTTTATCGCAAAAGATTTCAGATAAAACAAAAGAAATAGAATTAAGGACAAAGGAACTTATTATCTTGAACAAGATAGCAAACTCAATAGGCCGTACCTTTTCACACGATGATGTATTGAACTTGGCAATGAACGAAGTGATGCTTATGGCAGGAGCGGATGCAGGATGGATATATCTGAGACAGTCAAACAGTGATGAAGCAAAACTGTATTTGAAGATTCATAGAGGCCTTCCTTACAGCTTCCTGAAAGAATTGAAAGAAATTAATTTGGAAGAAGCTGCAATGGGCCAGCCAATAATGGATAGGAAACATCTCTTGGTACAGGTATCAGAAATAAACAGCAAATACAGGCAGTTCCTGGAAGAGATGGGGATTAAGACCTTATGTGTCATGCCAATAATATATGCGGAAAATATTATTGGCGTTATAAATCTTGCCTGCAAAGGAGAGAACAGCTTTTCCAATACACACTGCATATTTGGCGAGGCTTTAGCAGATGAACTGGCAGTTGCAATTGAATATATTAATGCATTTCAAAATGAACGGAGAAGCAAACAATTCATTGACAAGGTTATATATCAATTTCCTATCAGCACAGCAGTAGTTGATAAAGATGGCACCTGTGTAATACTCAATGCTGCATGCAAAAAGCTTTTTGGGATAGAGGATAATCAGATTGTTGGTAAATACAACCTGTTTAAGGACAATGTATTAGAAGAGCAGGGATATATTCCGATAATAAACAGGGTTTTGAAAGGAGAATCGGTAGATGATATGGAGATCGAATACGACATGTCAAAGGCTCAACACATCCAGATTCAAGGTAGACCAAAGAAAGTTAAACTAAAGGCATTTCCAATATTTGACAATAATGGTTCCGTAATAAATATAGTGCTGATGTATGAAGAGATAACAAATGTTAGGTAGGGATTAGGCACAAAAAATCAAGTATTACAATGAATAAGTTCTGAATTTTGATTTTTGAGGTCCGAATTTTGAGGACAAAGCAAGATATGTGGGACATATTTCACCGTTATAATATATCGAAAAAAGTTGCTGTTGTATTTTTAGTTCTTCTTGCAATGATGAGCGTAGGCGGTATGATTGGCTTTTATAATGCCCGACAGATTACCAAAGTTTCAGGAGGGCTTTATACAGATTTTTTGTTACGCCAGGTTACCCTTTCTTCAATAGAAAAAGAAATGCTTACAACTCGCCAAGAGATATTCCTCTATGCCATTGTCTCAGATGCAGTTTCTAAGGAATTTCTGGAACGTTCTATTGCAGAACATGATGAAAATATTAAGAAACTGCTTCAAGAACATCTACAACTTGAAATTCAGGGTAAGAATGAAGCAGAGAGATACACATCTTTTAAAAATGCATGGTCAGATTATCTATCTATCAGCAAAGAGGCAATAACGCTTTCTAATAAAGCTAATACTAATCAGGCCATTAGCCTATTGCGCGGTAATGGAACAACAAGATTTAAAAATGCCCTTGATATCCTTCAGTCGCTCTTAGCTGAGGAAAAGGCCATGGCATTCAGCTACTATCAAAAAACAGGAGAATTTTCTAAAGTTATTACATGGATGACTATCAGTTTAAACATACTTGCAATAATTGTTTCTGCAAAACTTTGGTCAGTCCTGACGCGTTCTATTGTAAAGCCCGTAGAGGCATTGGAAGAATCGGCCAAACGAATAGCAAGCGGCAATCTGGGGGAGAGGGCCTCTGTTTTGTCAAATGATGAGATAGGGGACCTTGCAACCGAATTCAACAAGATGGCTGAACATATTGAAAATTCTTATGCTACCCTTGAAAAAAAGGTAGAAGAACGTACGGAAACCCTTAGGATTGCCAACGAGGAACTCTTTAGAAAAAAGCAGGAAATGGAGATGCTCAACGATGAGCTTGTTAAAGCCAATAAAATGAAGTCTCAATTTCTTGCCAATGTGAGTCATGAACTCAGGACGCCGCTGAACTCTATCATGGGTTTTTCTGAACTTCTCATGGAGAAGTCATTCGGTGAGTTAAATGAAAAACAGGCTCAGTATGTTAACTATATTCATACCAGCGGCAACCACCTTCTCCATCTTATCAATAGTATCCTTGATCTATCAAAGATTGAGGCAGGTAAACTGGAGCTTAATGTTGAAGAATTTTCTCTTACAGATGTACTTACAGATGTTTTAGGCAGTACAAGGCCTTTAGCGTATAAAAGAGGCATAGTTATTAATTGTAAGACCACCGTAATATCTCCTCTTGTCAAGATGGATAGGCCGAAATTCAAACAGATTATGCTCAACATCCTTTCCAATGCGGTAAAATTCAATAAGGATGGGGGTGAAATAAGCATTGATTGGGATATTACTGAGGAATCAAAAGTCACTCGTATAGAAAAGGTTCTTCAGTTTTCAGTGCAAGATACAGGTATAGGGATAAAAAATGAGGATGTTCCGAGAATATTCGAAGAATTCGAACAGCTTGATCCATCAGTGACGCGAGAATATGGAGGCACTGGCCTTGGTTTAGCGCTGACCAAAAAGCTTATAGAACTACACAAGGGGAGGATATGGGTAGAGAGCGAATACGGAAAAGGCACAACATTTGGTTTTGCTATTCCACAGGAAACTGAAGAGCCGAAGATTGCTATCCAAGATGCGAAAGAAGCTGCGCCAGCAGTATTCTACCAGCAAGGCTTTGAGCCGCCTCTTTCCACGATATTGGTTGCCAGTGAAAGCGAAGGTTTGAATAAACTTATACAGGTATATTTAACTCAAAATGGATATGACGTTGAACTTGCAAAAGATGGGGCGGAGGTATTGGAAAAGGCTGCTTCAATAAAGCCCTTTGCCATCATTATAGGGATGGCCCTTCCTCAAAAAGATGGCTGGGAGGTGTTGAAAGAATTAAAAGCCTCGCACGAGACATCTGAAATACCTGCAATTATTGTATCTTCTGTCAGCGATAAAGAGCTTGGTTTCAGTCTCGGCGCAATAGATTATATGGTAAAACCCATTGACAAAGATAAGCTTCTCTATACATTGAGACGGATTAGCTTCATGTCAAAGGTCAAAAGACGTCCCTTTAGCATCCTGGCCATAGATGATGAGCCTCAGGTATTGGAATTATTGGGCGACATTCTTGAAAAAGAAGGGTTTGGTGTACTGAAGGCTACCAATGGGGAGGATGGCATACGGCTTGCCATAGAGAGAGATCCGGACCTCATAATTCTTGATTTGATGATGCCGCGGATGAGCGGTTTTGATGTTGTTGAACAGTTAAAAAAACATCCTGCTGCCAAGGATATACCGATAATGATATTTACCGCAAAAGATGTAACTGCGGAAGATAAAGCAAAACTGGGAGACAATATTGCCAACATCCTCAAGAAGGCAAGCTTCTCCAGCAATAGTCTATTAAATGAAATAAGGAAACTTGAAATTGCGTATCCTTCAAGGGCGAAAATGATAGATCCATTGACAAAAATCTTTAACTACAAATATTTCAGCTACTGGATAATACAGGAGCTTGCAAGAAGCAAAAGGTATGGATTACCGTTTTCTATGCTTATGATAGATGTAGATCGGCTGAAGGAATATAATAAGAGAAACGGTTTTCTTCTTGGAAACGAACTGCTTATTGACCTTGCCCACCTGATAGAAGACAAGATTCGCCAGGCTGATTGTCTCATAAGATACGGGGGGGATGAATTTCTTGTCATATTTCCCAATATCACAAAAAAGGCAGCGGCAGCAGTTGCAGAAAAACTCAGGATACGAGTGGAAAAGCATGTATTCCCATCATCAGACACAAAAAGGAGGGAAAAAATAACGATAAGCATTGGCGTTGTTTCCTTTCCCGCTGATGGCAAAGAATCTGAGGAATTATTGTTAAATCTGAGCAATGCAGTGAAATCAGCATTCCAAGTCGGCGGCAATAAGGTCGTTGCATATACAAACAGGATGCAACTGTGAAGAATGAAACAAAAAAAAAGATTATGGTAGTTGAAGATAATCCTATGCATAAAGTTCTCGCAAGAGAGATACTTACCGTTCATGGCTATGAGGTTATAGAGGCAGAGAATGGAAGTGAGGCAATTAAAAAAATTGCAGGAAATAAACCTGACCTCATACTTATGGATCTCAATCTGCCAGAAATGGACGGAATAACAGCTACGAAAATACTTAAATCAAGCGATGCCTGCAGCGGTATACCTATTGTAGCGCTGACCGCCTCTGCCATGAAAGGAGAAGAAGAAAAGATAATTGCAAAAGGTTTTGATGGTTATATATCAAAGCCAATAGAAGTAAAAAGATTTATAAAAGACATTGCATCATATATTAAAAAATAGACTTGCGAAAAAAGTTTGCCCTTACGCCAATATATGGGGTGTGAAGGCAAACCTCCTCTCATTTTTGAGTATTATATTTTTGTTTTCTTTATCTTTGTTAAATAAGTCTGTATTTCACTCTGCTCCTTGTCGGTTAGCCAACACCCGCCAAATCTAACGGCGTAGTAAATTTCTGTTATAATTTTCATTTCGGGCAAGGCAATGGTATTTGCAAACTCTAACGGTGTTTTCTCCGGCGGTTTTATCTTTCCTTTCTTAGATAGGATCGTTAACAGCTCTTTGTAAAATGGTGGAGTCTTTAATAAAAGTTCTTTTTCATTAACTGCCATCTTAAATTTGTCAGCAATGAGCGAGTCTTGTCTTCCACCGACCTTGCTAAAGTTAGCTGATCGCTGAAAGAATAGTTTACTATATACCTATTCCATCTCCACCTCAGGGAATCAATGTAGAGCGATATAAAAGGTGTTGACGGCGGCATCGCTCCGGCTGCTTCAGCAGAGGGGGTGGGGTCGAAGGTAATCCAGCCTGAGTCTGGCATAAATGCCTCTACCCATGCATGGGCATCTTTTTGGCGGATGATAAGGTAGTTTCCAAAACTGTTCCATTCGCCCGGCAAAAAACCTGTTACCAGCCGCGTCGGTATGCCAACAGCGCGCAGCAGAACGGCAAAGGCAGTTGCGTACTGTTCACAATAGCCCTCTTTCGTGTAGAGGAGAAAATCTTCTATTGGATTTTTGCCGTCACCCCTGCGAGGATTTAATGTATAACGGTAATTTTTTTTAAGGTATCCCTCTACTGCAGCTGCTTTTTCGAACATAGTCTTTTTGCCTGCAGTGATATCCTGTGCAAGCAGCACAACCCGTTCATGTCCACCTGGTATTCGGAGATACTGCAAAGCAGTATTTTTAATCCGCCCCTGCCGTTGCTGTAACTCCTTTATCGGAGGTTGCACGACAGAATATGCGGTATATTCAATCCTGGAATATAACGGGGCCGGTAGATAAAAGGAGCCCATGTTATCTGCTGCAACATTACGAAAGCTGCCGGCAATACCTGTTCCCAAAGACGCTGCAAATAAGACATTGGTTTCTATCGGTTCAAGCAGGATAACTTGTTTTAGTAGTTGTCTTTCGTCGAAAGCTATTTGCTCCCAATCATATCTTATGGGAGAAATATATATTCCGTCCCGATCCCTTTGCATAACGCTCAGTTCTTTTATTGTTTGCAGCCACTGTGTGCCATGGTATGTGTCAAATGCTACTCCTCTGAAATAGAGGTTCGCAGGGAGAGGCGTTTTATATCCAAGTAGCTCCACCCGCATCACTATTCTGGGATCAAGCTTTATTGGTCCAAGCTCTCCAAAGTCTACTTTCTCAGAAAAACCCGATACCTTTATAGTATCAGCGGTTTCTTGAGGGAGAAACCCTACAGCCATCCTTGGTATAACAAAAAACAGAGACAAGGCGATAATGAAAGAAAAAACAGCCAAGCCTGCAGTAGCAAGGAAAAACAGCGGGCTAAGGATGTTGTTTGGAATTTCTTTATGAAGAACTGATTTTTCCTCCCAGTCTCTTTTAAGGGTGAATATTGCCAACGCCCATATGCCTGTCAGGATATACAATATCAAGACAAATAAAAATGAAAGATTCACGGTTGAGGCTGATGCCGCCAAAAGTTGAAAAAACGATAGAATATACAAAAGGGCATAGTCCCTGTTTGTTTTAAGATCGAATAATTTAGCAATCATTAATATAGTAAGAAAGCGAGTAGATACTTCTATAAGCGACCGTGATACCAAGAAATAGTCCATAAGACTTGCAGCCATTATTATGACGGCAAGTATATTCCATAAGGTTTTTGGTATATAAAAAGTTTTGCCTTTGATAGTTATGAAAAGATTAACAGTAACAAGACAGGCCATTCCTCCAATAAAGACAGGGCTTAGAGTATTGGTAAGGCTGACTGCAATAAGCCCTGTGCCTGCCACAAGATATGAGATGAGAATAAAGTATGTTGAAAATTTCACGGAACTATAACCTTTATAGCGAGCGGAACATTTTTGTTGCTTGCCACAGGCTCTATAAGGGCAAGTTCTTTCAATATTCTATAAAGTTGTTCACGGCCTGATTTACAAGGAAGGTCTGCGGTAAGACTCTTGAACCCAACCTCAAACCCTGACCTTATATAATATTCAGCTAATGAAGCTGCTTTTTCTACCATACCCTCAAATGTATCATCAAAATTCGGCAATGGTAGCAATGCGTTGTAAAAGACAATTTTTGCAGTCTTTTTCTTTTCTTGCTCAAATTCCTTTGCCATCAGTTTGGCAGCCTTGGCGCTTGACTTCCAATGAATAATCCTTGAATCATCAGCAGGCGTATAGTCTCTGATATTGTAAAGGTGTGTACCTTGCCCCTTTAATAAAGCAGGGTTTAAACCATGCGATATATCTCCTGCTGAATGCACCCTTTTCATAGGTTTAAGCCTCGGATATACAACTACATCTATAGGCGCTTCTATCCTTCTCTCTTTTAAAAAAAAGCCGAAAGGGAATCTGGTCTTTACAGTGAGTCCTCTAAGCTTATAGAAGCCTCTCTTCTGAAAGACATACGATTGTATTTGAGTAAGGGATGCCTGGGCAGGCAATTTAAGGATATAACCTGACACTGCGTCAAATTCCTTCGCGTAGCTTTTTATAGGACGGGAGAAAGAAGGGGCTTCCTCTATGATAAGAGAAAATGATGGTAAAAATCTTTTTTGGTTTGATGCAGTCAGTTTTGCTATTGCAGATCTTCCTGTAAATATATGTTTTGGCAGTGTCCTATATATATCAATACCCCTTAGTGTAGATTCAGAAAGTATGCCTGATATTATGATAAGCGACAGCATCATGGCGACAACAAGGTAGAGGAGGTTATTCCCGGTATTTATGGCAGCTATGCCAATTACAAAGAGGATTGCGATGAATCTTATCCCTTCCCTTGTGAAGGATAAGGTTCTTGGTAAGATAAATAAGCTTATCTTGCTTTTTTTAATTTTCTTATTTTTAGAAATAAGCTTTGCAACTGATGTAAGCCAGGGGAGGGGGGCAGCTAATGTTAAACGGATATTCATAGAGGCACATTAATCTTCTCAACTATTTCTTGTATAATTCCTTCAGCATCATCTATTTCGCCTTCTATGCCTTTGGCGGTGATTATTCTATGACTGAAGACAAGGAGTGAAAGTCTCTTTATATCATCTGGGGTGCAGTATGTTCTGCCGCCTACAAGGGCAAATGCCTGGGCAGTGCGATAGAGGGCCATAGCCCCGCGCGGGCTTACACCTAATCGCAAGTTGTCAGATTTTCTCGTAGCATCTACTATTGCAAGGATATATTTTACAAGGTCATCATCCATCTTTACTTTATCCACCATACTCTGAAGATATATAACTTCTTCTACTGATAAAACAGGATTGAGATGCTGGGGCTGAAGCTCGGCAGAGGGCGATAGCAGTATCTCTTTTTCAGCCTCTGCCTGAGGATACCCTATTCGTATCCTCATCATAAATCTGTCTAACTGAGATTCAGGGAGAGGATATGTCCCTTCGTATTCTAATGGATTTTGCGTAGCAATTACCATAAAAGGTTTAGGAAGGGGATAGGTAATCTTGTCAACAGAAACCTGCCTGTCATTCATTGCTTCAAGGAGCGAGCTCTGTGTTTTGGGAGAGGTGCGGTTTATTTCATCTGCTAAGACGATATGCGCAAATATAGGGCCTGGTTTAAACTCAAAGACATGCCTTTCCTGGTTATAAATGGTAATACCGATTATGTCAGAGGGGAGAAGATCGCTGGTAAACTGAATTCTCTGAAAGTTGCAGTTTATTGACCTGGCAAGCCCATGGGCAAGGGTTGTTTTACCTACCCCAGGCACATCTTCTATAAGAAGATGTCCATTGGCAATGAGGGTTGTTACCGCCTGTTTTATAGTTTCAGGTTTTCCTTTGATTACTTTTTCGAGATTTTCCTGCAATAAGCTGATTTTGGCTACTGCATCATCAAGATATGCCTGCATAGGTTAATTGTAGCAGAGCAGGCAATTACAGTCAATTGCTGTAAAAAACCACATCTTTACAGGTGTGGTTTTTTCTGATGTTTGCTTCGCGAAAGATTCAGACTATTCACCCCAGTCTTCCCCCCCAATCTTTGCTGTGGGGGGGTGAGCAGACGGGGCTTTCTGGTGTGGTGTAAATTGCGGGCGACTCGTCAACAATCATTGGGTCTGTTTTGCTCTTGACAAAAAGTCCGACTGTATATATAGTAAGCGTTCACTAACTATGATGTTGAGTTTAACATCAAATTTTCAAGGAAGCATTCATGGTTAAAAGAAGATTAACAGCTCAAGAAAGATATGCACAAGTAGTAAAGGTTGCCATGCGGCTTTTTTCCCAAAAAGGTTTCAAAGGGACTACGACAAGAACGATAGCGCAGCAGGCCGGAATTAGTGAAGCAATTATTTTTAAGCATTTTGCCAAAAAAGAAGACCTCTATTCTGCTATAATTGACATGCAGTGCAATGATAGACAGGGTCAATCCATTTTAATGAAGAGGCTGGAGAACAAGAAGGGGAGAGAGATATTTAAAGAAATAGCCTCCTTTCTTATACAAAAGCATCGCGACGATCCTACTTTTATGAAGCTACTTATGTTTAGCGCCTTGGAAGGGCATAAACTCTCCAATATCTTTATGAAAACAAGGGGGATGGAGACGCTGGATTTTCTGGCAAAATACATCAATAATCTTATAAAAAATGGTCGTTTTAAAAAGATGGAGGCGCGTCTTGCTGCCCGGGCATTTCTCGGCATGGTTCTTTATTACAGTATTACACAGGAGGTTTACGGCATGAAGAAATTTTTCAGGACACCGGTAAAAAGGGTAGTAGACACATTTGTGGATATTTTTTTTGAAGGTATGAAAAGGAGGCGTGGATGATTACTCAAAAGTCAAAAGTCAAAGGAGCATTTTCTTTTTATTGCTTATTGCTTATTGCTTACTGCTTACTTTCTTCTGTAGTGTTTGCCGGAGAAAAAACCATTACCCTTACCGATGCCTGGCAGTCTGCCATCTCAACCTATGAAACTCTTATGCTGTCTCAAGAAGATGTATATCAATCAGAAAAAGGCATTGATAAAGCCATATCTCAGATTCTTCCCACTCTGACAGCAGATGCCAATTATACCAAATACTCTGAAAGCAAAAAAAATCTTCAACCTGATAATAGCACATCCTATGACATAAAACTCAGCCAATCTCTGTATTCAGGCGGCAAGGAATGGAGCCTTTGGAGGCAAGCCAAGAAAAAGACAGAGTCAAGCAAGCACAGCCTTGAGGCAACCAGAGAGGGGATTATGCTGAATGTTTCTCAGGCATATTACCTTGTTTTAAAGGCAGAAAAGATTGTAGATATAAAAGAAGCCTCTTTGAGAAGGGTTAAGGAGCAGAGGAGGGTTGCCACTACAAGATTTCAGGTGGGGGAGGTTACAAAGGCTATTGTCCTGAGGGCTGAGGCAGACGCGGCAGGTGCAGAGGCAGAGCTTGCCAATGCAAAGAAAGATCTCTTGGTAGCCAAGGATAAATTGGCAAGGCTTATAGTGGTGTCAGAAGAATTTAAAGTTGTTGATCCGAATATTCAAGCTATTCCTGATGCCAATTTGGATAAATTTATATCTCTTTCTTTAGAAAAACGACAGGACTATATCCAGAGCAAACTGGATGAAGAGGTTGCTGATGAAGGAATTACTTATGCGTGGGGAAACTTTCTGCCAAGCCTAAAGCTTGAGGGTGTTTATTCAAAAAGAGAACAAGATACTAAAACAGCTTTTTTCAATGATGAGAGCATGTATGCAGGAATTACATTTACCTATCCATTGTTTGAGGGCGGCCTGAGAAAGGCAGAGATAGATGAGGCAAAGAGCAAAAAACGACAGGCTGAGTTTAAGAAAATGGGTAAAAGAAAAGATATTGAGCTGGAGGTGAGGGAGGCCTTTCATAACCTTGAGGCATTTGGTTCGGTTATAGAGTCTAATAAAAGACAGGTATCGTTTGCAGAGGAAAACTATACTATGGTTTTCAAACAATTTACCTACGGCCTTTCAACCAATGTGGATGTAATTGACGCCAATACGATTTTGGTTTCAAGTCAAAGTAATCTTATTAATGCTACCTATGATTTTCAAATGGCGATTCTTGAATTAAAGAAAAAGGTTGGCATTCTTCTTGAAGATATGATGCCTACTATGAAATGAGGATATGGAGATGAAAAATATTACAAAAAGTGCAGTAATTTATCTTGTAAGTATATTTGGAATCTTCTTGATTATTCCCTCCTGCTCAAAAGATAAAGGCAATGCACAAAAAGCTGATATAAAGGCAGACAGCGCCTTTAAGGTGAATACCGTAATGGCAGTTGGTAAAACTGTTCAAAGGATGGTTGAGGCGACAGGAAGTCTTGCCCCTTGGGATGAGGTAACGGTCGGCAATGAAACAGCCGGCACAGTTGATAAAGTTTTTGCTGACCTCGGCGATGAGGCGGTCGAGGGAAAACTCTTGTTGAGATTGGACCAGCATGATGCAAAAGCCAATTTAAGCAGCGCTGATGCAAATCTCAAGAAGGCGCATGCTGTATTGGCTGACGCCGATTTAAACCTCAAAAGATATTTAAATCTTTTTTCGGAGGGCATTGTTTCTACCAGCCAGAAAGATATTGTTCAAACTCAATATGACATAGCAGATGCGCAGCTAAAACAAGCAGAGGCGCAATTTGAACTTGCAAAGAAACAGCTTGCAGATACAGAAATACGGTCGCCCATATCGGGTTACGTGAAAAAAAGATTCGTATCAACAGGCGAAGCGCTAAAAGATAAAGCGTCTCTCTTTATATTGGTAAAAAATGATCCGTTAAAGTTCCAGGGAACAGTGCCGGAACCATTTGCGCCTCAGATGAAGGCCGGCCAGGATATTGTTGTTCACATTGATGCAATTCCAAACAAGATATTTCCCGGCAAGCTTATTCGTGTAAGTCCTTCAATTGATGTGCAGACCAGGGCGCTTTCCATAGAAGCCAAGGTGTCAAACGTAAACAATATCTTGAAGTCAGGATTTTTTGCCAGAGCAGCCGTCATGCTGGCAAAAGAGGATAATATCCCATTTGTTCCTGAAGCCGCTGTATACTCTTTTGCAGGCATAAATAAAGTCTATGTAATTGAAAACGGCGCAGTTAGAGAACGATTGGTAAAGATAGGCAGCCGTGAAACAGGCATGATGGAGATAGTTGAAGGGTTGAAACCCGGAGATGTTGTAGCCACAACCGGCCTGGATCAGTTGTTTGACGGAGCAAAGGTTGAGGTGAAGTAGTGTCTCTATACGAAATCTGCGTCCGAAGGCCGGTATTCGCCACCATGATCATTGTGAGCCTCGTGGTTCTTGGGCTTGCCTCGTACAGGGAGCTTGGTGTTGACCTATTTCCAAAGGTTGACCTGCCGACTGTTACCGTAACAACACGGCTTGAAGGCGCCAGCCCGGAAGAGATAGAAAATCAGATAACCAAACGGGTAGAGGAAGTTGTCAATACCATCAACGGCATTGACGAGCTCCGCTCCACCACGATTGAAGGTCAGTCTCAGGTTTATGCCACCTTTGTTCTTGAAAAAGATATCAATGTAGCCTCCAATGAAGTGCGGGAAAAGGTCTCCACTATTGTTTCTCAATTTCCGCAGGGCACGGATGCGCCGGTCATAGAAAAATTCGATCCTGACGCAAGCCCGGTTATGGCCATTGTTGTTTCAGGCAAACGCACTGCCAGAGAGATGTCGGAGATTGCGGACAAGAAGATGAAGCGTCAATTAGAGACAGTGCGTGATGTGGGCGCCATCTCGCTGGTGGGCGACAGAAAGAGAGAGATTCAGGTCTTCATCAACCCCGACCGGCTTAGCGCATATAATCTCAGCATCCAGCAGGTGAAGGATGCGCTCAAGCGGCAGAATATCGAAATCCCTGGCGGCAGGATCACCTATCAGAGCCGTGAGCAGGGGATCCGGACTATGGGCCGGATAGAGCGGGTTGAGGAATTTAACGAACTCATCATCGCGGATTACAAAGGCGCGCCTGTGAGCCTGAAAGATGTCGGTTATGTGATTGACGGCGAGGAAGAGGCGCGAACTCTCTCGCGGCTTGACGGGAATAACGCAGTGTCTCTCTTTGTGCGAAAGCAATCCGGCACAAATACCGTTGAGGTGACGGACAGGGTAAAGGCAAAACTCAAAGAGATGCAGGAGAGCCTTCCAAAAGATATAAACATAGAGGTGGTAAAAGACCAGTCAAAGTTTATCAAACGTTCGGTGTCGCAGGTTGAGGAGCATCTTGTGCTTGGCGCATTTCTGGCAAGTCTCATCATCTTGTTTTTTATACGAGACCTAAAGACCGCATTTATCGCCGCGCTTGCCATACCCGTATCCATCATCGCCACCTTTACCGCCATGCGTTATATGGGCTTTACGCTCAACAACATGACTCTCCTTGCCCTCTCCGTATGCACGGGCATTGTGATTGACGACGCCATCATTGTGCTGGAAAACATCTTCAGGCATATAGAGGAAGAGGGACAGTCCCCGTTTGACGCTGCCATAAAAGGCACAAAGGAGATTGCCCTGGCGGTCATGGCAACAACACTTTCGCTGGTTGTCATATTTCTGCCGGTTGCGTTCATGGGCGGATTGGTGGGAAGATTCTGGAAGAGTTTCGGCATTACCGCGACTATGGCAATCGCCGTGTCGCTTCTCGTGTCGTTCACGCTTACGCCCATGCTC
>JACPZB010000013.1 GCA_016195725.1 Deltaproteobacteria bacterium
GGCGCCATACACTCCATGCGTTTTTTAGTTTATTTATTTTGCGCGGCCTGACAGCAATATATTCGGGACAAATGTCTATGCCGTAAGCAAAAATCTTGGACGGGAGCTTGCAAGGGAAAATCCTATAGATGCGGACATAGTTATTCCAGTGCCGGACTCGGGCGTGCCTGCTGCCATAGGTTTTGCGGAAGAGTCTAAAATCCCATTCCAGATCGGTTTGATCAGAAACCACTATGTGGGCAGGACATTTATTGAGCCAAAGGACGCCATAAGGCACTTCGGCGTAAAAATCAAACTTAATGCCGTGAAGGAGCTGCTCAACGGCAAGAAGGTTGTTGTAATCGACGATTCCATTGTCCGTGGCACTACCAGCAGAAAGATTGTAAAGATGATAAGAGACGCCGGGGCAAAGGAAGTCCACATGAGAATCAGCTCACCGCCCACCGTATGCCCCTGCTTCTACGGCATAGACACGCCCACCAAAAAAGAGCTTATTGCTTCCTCCCATACCCTGGATGAGATAACCACCTACATTACCGCAGATACGCTTAAATACTTAAGTATAGAGGGCCTGTATAAAGCCTCCCCCCTATCCCCCTCTATAAGGGGGATAAAGGGGGAGGTGGGAGCAGGTTTTTGCGACGCCTGTTTTACAGGAAAATATCCTGTAGAATTTCCTGCAGAAGGCAGAGAGCCGCAGATGGCGCTGTTTGAGCAGCATAAATAAACCCATATTATGAAGGGAATGCTTGGGTTGAGAAGGCAACCATGCTTGATTATCTTGCGATACTAAAAAAGTTAGACGAAAAAAGTATCAGATATATCGTCGTAGGCGGGATTGCAGTCAATCTGTACGGTATACCAAGAATGACCTATGATATAGACCTTCTCCTTGACCTTGATGATAAAAATCTGAAAAAGTTTTTGAATCTGTTAAAAAATTGGGGGTTCAAGCCAAAGGTTCCGGTGGATATTATGGATTTTGCAAAAAAAGATAAAAGGGAAGATTGGATAAAAAATAAGAATATGAAGGCATTCAATCTTGTTAATCCGGCATGGGCAATATCAGAGATAGATATTGTGATAGATTCTCCTGTGGATTATGATAAGGCGTATAAGAGCATCAATAAAGTTAAACTGCATGGTGTTACAATCCCTGTCGTTTCGATAGATGACCTTATTAAAATGAAGGAAAAGACAAAAAGAAAACAGGATATGGCAGATATAAGATATTTAAAGGAAGTGAAGAGTGAGAAAAAGTAAAATAAAGGGCTTTGATTATTATCTGAGCAAAGAGGCGATTGAAAGCTACAGGGAAAAACCCATTGAACTCAGGCTTAAATGGCTGTATATGGGAAACCTCTTGCGTAAGAAGTACAGTAAAAAGGTTATTAGGCTTCAGGATAAATTCAGAGAAGGGAAGTAAATAGATTTAAGGTGGAGGCGCATTATGAAAAGGATAATTGGATTTTTTTTAATTTTGAGCATGCTTATTTTGCTTGCAAGCTGTGCGACACCCTTAATGAATGCGGCAGGGAGTGGTGATATTAATGCGGTAAAAGAATTGGTAAATAAGGGCGCTGATGTTAATGAAAAATACAATGCTTTGATAGCGGCGGCACTGAATGGTCATACAGAGATTGTAAAGCTCTTCATAGACAAGGGCGCTGATGTTAATGCAAAAAGCAATGCTTTGATAGCGGCGGCACGTTATGGTCATACAGAGATTGTAAAGCTCCTCATAGACAAGGGCGCTGATGTTAATGTAAAAAGCTGGAATGACGTGCCTGTTGTGTGGGTGGCGGCATATTTTGGTCATACAGAGATTGTAAAGCTCCTCATAGATAAGGGCGCTGATATAGATTACGCCATTACAATGTTCAAAGGGGAGAGTTCAGCGGCTGCTCAACTGCTTGAGAGGATGAGACCGAAACAACAAATAGCAAGCCCGACTCAGTCTCAAGGCATCTCAAAAGAAGAACTCAAGACAATCGTGCAGTCAGCAGTTGAAGGCACAATTCAGGCACAAAAACAGGAATCCAAGTCTCCTTCCGTACAATCAGACATAGACAAGCCCAATATTGCCGACACAGAAAAAATAATGGGCGACAATGATTTAGCAGTTATCATAGGCATTGAAGGGTATCAGGGTATTCCAAAGTCAGATTATTCTTACGACGATGCAAAGCTCGTAGGTGATTATGCAAAGGCAATGGGCTTTAAGCCGAGAAACATAGAGCTGCTTTTGGAGGAAAGGGCAACTAAATCTGCCATTGAAAAGATCATAAAGACATGGCTGCCTAACAAGGCAAAGCCTGACAGCAGGGTGTTTATCTACTATTCAGGCCACGGAGCGCCTGAGCCAAAGACAGGAGAGGCTTATATTGTTCCGTTTGATGGAGACCCGAATTATCTTTCTGATACAGGGTATCTTCTTAAGAGTCTTTATGACAGCCTTGGCAAACTGCAAGTTGCAGAGGTGACGGTTGTTCTTGACTCATGTTTTTCAGGCGCAGGCGGAAGGTCTGTTCTTGCAAAAGGGGCAAGACCGCTGGTGATGATGGCAGAGACCTCAGTTTTATCATCAAACATGGCAGTCCTTTCGGCAACACAAGGAACGCAGATTTCTTCATCCTCTCCTGAAAAGGGGCATGGGATTTTTACATACTATTTCCTCAAGGCTTTGAAGGATGGCAAGAAAAACATCGCAGAGATTTACGAATACATAAAACCTCTTGTTGAGGATGAGGCAAAGCAATTGAATGTCCAGCAATCCCCGAGCATAAGCCCTGATGTTGAGAAATTGAAGGGAAGGTTTGGGTTGAGGAAGTGAAATGACCTCTGAATCTGATATCATAAAAGAGTTGGTCAAACGGCTTGATACGGCAGGAATTCCATATATGTTTACAGGTTCTATTGCTGCAAACTTTTATACAGTTCCAAGGATGACGAGGGATATAGATATTGTTATAGAATTAAAAGAAACAGATGCGGAACGGATATATAATATCTTCGAGAAAGATTTTTATATAGACAAGGATATGATTTTGCAAGCCATAAAAAAAGACGGGATGTTCAATATAATTCATTACCAGTCTGTTTTTAAGGTAGATTTTATTATACGCAAAGAAAACCCTTATCGGATAGAAGAATTTAGGAGAAAAAGAAGGATACCCTTTGAGAACACGGTTCTTTACATCACAGCGCCTGAAGATCTAATCCTTTCCAAGTTATATTGGGCAAAGGAAAGCATATCGGGATTACAACTCAACGATGTCAGAAATCTGCTGAAGTCTGTAAAAGAAGTGGATGAGGATTATCTGAAACAATGGGCAAAATATTTGGGCATTGAGGGGATTTATAAAAAGGCGAGGGCGTGAAAGACACACATCCTGACATAGAAGAGAGATTTTTTAAGATGATAATGGAAAGAAGCGGCGAGGAGCGGCTCAGGATGGGTTTTGAAATGGGTGCGATTGCCAGAAAATTAGTCATCGCTTCTATCATTCAAACGATACCTGAAGCATCAGACAAGGATATTAAAGCTGCAATCCTTGAAAGATTTTATAAAAATGAAATACCTCAAGATATCAGGCAGAAGATTATTAAAAGGATAAAAGAATGAAAAGACTATTTATCGCCACATCTATGTTGATACTGATAATGGTTAGGGTTGCACATGCCTATGAAACCCCTATCTGGATTACCGCAGAAGGCGAGGCGTATCTCGGCGAGATTGAGACGCAGAAAGAAGTAAAGGAGCGGGCAAAGATAGACGCGCAAAATAAAGCGGTGGAGCAGGCTGTCGGAGCATTTATAAAATCCCACACCCTTGTTTCAAACAATCAGGTTGCAGAGGATCTGATTTATGCGGCGGTGAGAGGAAAGATAGAAAAAGTTGAGATTATAAAAGAAGGATGGGATGAAAAGGATAGAAATCTCTACAAGGTAAAAATTAAAGCCCTGATTAAGCCCGTGTATCCTGAAAAGGGCGAGGGCATATCAGTAAAACTTTCTCTATCAAAGACTGATTTGAAAGAAGGCGAAGAGGTAAAAATATTTTATCAGGCAAGCAGCGACTGCTATATTTATATATTTTCAGTCGCAGCAGACGGTTCTGTGACGCTGCTCTTGCCCAATTCAATAAATCAGGATAACACAGTTAAGGCAGGCAAGGGCTATCAGTTTCCTTCTGACGAAAAAATAAAATTACAGGCGCAGTTTCTGCCTGAGTATAAGGAAAAGGCAGCAGAGGAGAAAATAAAGATTATCGCAACGAGGCAGAAAGAGGATATAATACCGCTCGGATTTCAGCAGGGATTTTTCAAGATATATGACGCAAAACAAACAGGCATGATAAGCGATTTGGTAAAGAGGCTTAACCAGCTTGAGCCGGCTGACTGGACAGAGGCAACCGCGGTATATACTATTAAAAGGTGAACTGCTGTCAGATTTTAAGGATTTCTATTATGCGTTCAAAGATTGTAGAGCAGTTGAAAGAAGAAGAACGGAAGGCTTTTCTTAAACTTGACCCAGCAGCAAGGGTGTTGAGGATGGAAAAACTTCTGCATGAGGTCATTTCCATTAAGGCGAAGGAACAAGGGGTGTCGGAAGGTGAAATCTATCAGCGATACATTGAACGTGATAAGAAGCGCCGCCGCGGAGTTTGAACAAGAAACACATAAAGAGGCTCTGCTCGCCTTAATAGGCGGCTATGCTGTTATCTTTCACGGGGTTGAGAGAACAACTCTGGATATAGATGTTTGTTTTTATTCTGAAGAAAAAAGCCCCGGCGCGTCTTTTTACAGCTTCTTGAAAAAATTTCTTTTGCCAAGATTTAAACTCCGCTTTCTGGAAGCAAGCAAAGATCTGTCAGACCCGCTCAAGCACGACCTGATAATCATAGATGATGTGAAAAGAGAATATCCAAGAATTGATGTCTTGCTGGTTCGTTACAAATGGGAATTGGAAGGATTAAGGCAGGCAAAGTTTATTGATAAGCTTTCTTTCCCGATAATGCCGCTGCCTTACCTTCTGGCCATGAAACTTAAAGCAGGCGGCAGAAAGGATGAACTGGATGCGATAGAAATCCTCAAGGGGATGTCTGCGAAAGAAATGAAAAAGACAAGAGAACTTGCAAAAAAAGCAGGAAGGGATAAAAAACTCAAAGCCCTTTTGAAAGAGATTGAAAGGCAGGAGGAGGTGGGTTATGCGAATGAAAGGTAATTTTTAGGGAGGATAAACATGACAATCAATCAGGCGGTTATTAAAAAAATTGTAGATTTGGCAAAACAGTATGGCGCTACACGTCTGATTTTATTTGGCAGCGCATTGGAAAGGCCGGAAGATGCAAGGGATATTGATATTGCGTGTGATGGCATTCAGGGGTGGAAGTTGTATGAGATGGCTGCAAGGCTTGAAGAAGAGTTGGCTGCGCCTTTGGATATTGTTCCGCTGAGCCCGCCGACTCGTTTTACAAGATTGATAGAGGAAAAAGGCAAGCCATTATTATGAAATCCGAAGAACTTCGTAAAGAAATAGATATTGAATTGGAATTGCTTGAATCCACGCTAAAGGAACTTGCGGCTTTGCGGAACGATGTGGATGAGAGGGAGCCGACTGTTCGCGAAAAGACAGCTGCCGGTGCTTTTCTGGCCCAATTTTACGGAGGCATAGAAAATATCCTGAAAAGGGTTTGCCGTTTTCATGGCATCCCTATTCCTGTTGGCGATACATGGCATATTGACCTCTTTAAGCGTTTTTGCAAACCCGGTTACAGCCGTCTGCCGGTATTGTTTGATGAATCATTGGCGTCTGACATGGCGGCATTTCGTAAATTCAGACATGTGATTTATCACGGTTATGGATTCCAACTGGACTGGGCTCGGATGAAGGAAGGGGTCTGGGCGATAGATAATGTATATCTGCGGTTTAAAACAAGGCTTTTGAAATATATGCAAACATTGTAATTATTTTAGAGGAGGCGGGGTTATGAAAACGAAAGGTAATTTAATTTCTTTAATCAGCGTAATATTTATTCTGCTTGTGGGCATGACGGCGCTGGCATTCACCCCTCTTGCACCAAAATCTAATGTTGATGTATCTCAGATACCCCTTAATGAAGCGCTGGTTATGGGCGACGCGAATGCACTAAAGAAAGTTATTGTCTTTACAGACCCTGATTGCTCATACTGCGGTAAGCTTCACGAGGAAATAAATAAAATAGTATCAACGAGAACGGATATCGTGTTTTTTATTAAGCTGTATCCCTTACCTAGGCATGGCAAGATAATAAATAAAAATCTATCCTAAGACTGATTGCGGAACTGATGAAATAGATTCTAATATAAGCTTGGCTAACGCACTAGGAATTACGGCTGTTCCAACATTAATTTATCCGGATGGTCAAATGAAGTCTGGTTTTATAATTGCAGATAAAATAATAGCCAATGTTGAAGACAGTATGAGGAATCTTTCAAGCACAAATATAGCTGTGCAAAGCCATGATGTTCAAATCAAATCCGATGTTGATGAGCTTCCTGCTGTTAAGGCAAAGCCCAACAAAAACTCCTATGCCATAGTTATCGGCATAGAGAGCTATCGTCAGAAACTGCCAAAGTCAGATTTCTCAATCCATGATGCACAGACAATGACAGAATATCTTACAAAGGTCATGGGCTATCCAGAAGAGAATGTTGTAACGCTTACAAATGAACACGCTGCAAAGAGCGATTTTGAAAAATACTTTGAGAAATGGCTTTTTAATAATGTTGAGAAAGACGGCTCTGTGTTTATCTACTACTCAGGCCACGGCGCCCCGAATCCAAAGACAGGGGACGCCTTCTTAGTGCCTTATGACGGAGACCCGTCATTCATTGACCAGACCGGCTATTCTTTAAAAAGGCTTTATGAAGCCCTCGGAAAACTCCCGACAAAAGAAATCATCGTTGCCCTTGATTCATGTTTTTCAGGCGCAGGCGGAAGGAGCGTAATTGCAAAGGGCGCAAGACCATTGGTTATGACAATGGAAAAAACCGCGGTTCCATCAAATATTGCAGTTCTCTCTGCCGCGTCAGGAGAGCAGATAAGCTCAACCTATGAAGAAAAAGGGCATGGGCTTTTCACATACTTTATGCTCAAAGGCTTAAAAAGCGATGGCGATGCAAACGGCGATGGGAAGATTGAGATAGGAGAGTTATTTGATTACATCAAGCCGCAGGTGGAGCGCATCGCCAGAAAGACCTACAACAACGAGCAGTCTCCGCAGTTGATTGCGCCGAATGAGTTGATAAAACATAAATTGATTGAGAGGTAATTTTACCATGAATGAAGAATTGAAAAACCTCAAATCGAAACTTCTTAAAATCATCAAAGAAAAATCATACGAAAAAAAGAATGTCATTCTTGCATCAGGCAAGAAAAGCGATTTTTACATAGACTGCCGCCAGACAACCCTGCACCCTGAAGGGGCATATCTTGTTGGTAAAATCCTTTATGATATGGTAAAGGGATTAGACAGCAAAGTGGAGGCGGTGGGCGGTCCTACAATGGGCGCTGACCCGGTTGCAACTGCCGTGTCAGTTGTGAGCCAGCTTGAAGGCAATCCGCTTCCGGCCTTTATTGTAAGGAAGGAGCCAAAAAAACACGGCCTTGGCCAATGGATAGAGGGAAAGAAAAACATTGCCAACGGCGCAAAGGTTGCTATAGTTGAGGATGTAGTGACTACAGGCGGCTCATCTGTTCAGGCGGTAAAGAGGGCTGAGGAGGAGGGCTTAAAGGTGGTTGCTGTTTTTGCCGTGGTTGACAGGGAGGAAGGCGGCGCAGAAAAAATAAGAGAGGCGGGTTATGAGTTTAAGGCGATATTTACAAAAAGGGATGTTGTCAGTTAACAGTTATCAGCTATCAGTTATCAATAAATTAAAACTGTTCACTGTTTTTTGCCTCCTGCTCACTGTTTTCACCAGTTGCGCTGCAAAAGAGGAGGCGATAAAACCGTCATTGGGATATTTTGACATTTTACCCCAGATGACAAAGGGCAAAAAGGTTATAGATAACCTGGACAGCAAATTATTTATATATGCGACATACAAGAATTGGCCTTTAAAAGAGGCATATGTGGAAGAGTATGCAAGGCGCTATCAGATGGATGACAGCCAGAGAGAAAATCTTCAGAAAATGGAAAAGGATTTAGATGAAAGATTTAATGAGTTTTTTATGGCAGTATATACACCGGATGAAAGGTGGAATGATTTTAACACCCCGGAATCCATATGGAAGATTTATCTGGAAGATGAAAAAGGGAACAG
>JACPZB010000020.1 GCA_016195725.1 Deltaproteobacteria bacterium
ACATCAAAATCACTGGGTTTCTGAATTGGTCATAAGAAGCACTAATGGCGTCCAAAAAGAAATTGTACAGATAACGAACGATTTAAAGTCCGCTGCAAGGGCTCAAAAAATTTCTTTTGATAAGGAAGCAATTTTTCAGACGGAAAACCCAAATATCAAGATTGGTATTTCTCTTTAATCACAGTATAGAAAGAAGGTGAAAATATGAAAGGTCAAGAAACTGTTGCAGATAAAAATCTACCGAAGATTAATATTGATGAACTTACAAAGAATGCAAAACCTGGACTGTACCTCCGAGTCTGGACAGATTAAGTTAGAGTAACCGAACAGGGGTTTAGAGTTTTTGGTTTTCATAACATAGCCTCAAATTCATTGGGAGGACTGTAATCAAGGGTTGTTTGATTAAATGCCAAAATGCACAGATTTTTGTGGTTATTTTTATAGTGGGTGTGCTGATACTTTTATGATTTATGAACTGCTCTTATTATTATGATAAGAAGAAAAGAACAGAAGCCCATAATAATTTTATAGTAAACTTCGTCAGTTTATAAATGTATTTGGTTTTTCGG
Source organism: Deltaproteobacteria bacterium (assembly GCA_016195725.1). Taxonomy (GTDB): domain Bacteria; phylum Desulfobacterota; class GWC2-55-46; order UBA9637; family UBA9637; genus UBA10170. Next base: position 570 of record JACPZB010000020.1, read on the forward strand.
TTGTTGCTAAGGATTTAGGGTTTTGAACTGAGACTTTCGTGGTATTGAGGCTCTCTAGTAAACAGCATAAATAAGTTGACATGTTTCAGTGCGACCCTTCAGGGTCGCTTTTATGACCAGCACTCAGTCCACTTGTTTTTAGCGTTTACTATAATTTGCCTGACTTTCAACTCCAAGTCTATCAGAAAAAGACCTTGACAGGATTAATGATAGTTTTCAGCTATCAGTTATTTATTGTATAGCCTGTCTATTTGATTTTTATGCGTAAGCCTTTTATAACTGGAAACTGGAAGATGCACATGACCATAAATCAGGCGGAGAGTCTGGTTATGGCAATGAGAGATGCGTTAAAAGGGGTGGATGATGTGGAAATGGCAATAGCTCCGCCATTTACAGCCCTGCATCATATAAACTATCTCTTGGCAGAGACTTCTATAAAACTGTGCGGCCAGGATGTATTCTGGGAAAGGGAGGGGGCATACACAGGCGAGATATCACCGAAGATGCTGCAAGATGTTGGCTGCCAGTATGTTATAATAGGCCATTCTGAGAGAAGGCAGTATTTTCATGAAACGGATGAAATTATAAATAAAAAGATTTTGTCGTCATTAAAGGAAGGTCTAAAACCAATATTCTGCGTTGGCGAGTCTCTAGAGCAAAGAGAAAAAGAGAAGACCATTGCTATTGTAAAAAAGCAAGTGGGAGAAGGCCTAAAAAATATTAGCAACGGTCAGATGAAGGATGTCACCGTAGCATACGAACCGGTATGGGCCATAGGCACGGGCAAGACAGCTATGCCTGAACAGGCAGAGGAAGTACACAGCGCAATAAGGGAGCTTTTATACGATATGTTTAATCTTGAGGCAGTTAAGAATATACGAATTATATACGGCGGAAGTGTTAAACCGAACAATATTGACAATATTATGGCTCAACCAAATATAGACGGTGCATTGGTAGGCGGAGCATCTCTATCAGCGGAGTCATTTTCCAGGATTATAAAATTTGAGAAATAGGGAAGATGGGAGACGAGGAGTAGTATAGACGAAAATACAATCCTCCCTCACGCTTTCCAAAACTTAGGAGGTAGCAAATAAAATGTACACAGCAGTAATAATACTTCATATCCTCGTAAGCATATTCCTTGTTATTGTTGTTTTGCTTCAGGCTGGCAAGGGGGCAAGCATAGGGGCAACATTCGGCGGCTCATCAAGCCAGACGCTTTTTGGGAGCGCTGGACCAGCTACCTTCCTCGGTAAAATTACGGCTGGATGTGCTATTGTATTTATGATAACATCCTTATATCTTACTTACATGGCTGCCCATAAGGTAACTGGCTCTATTATGAAGGATGCCCCTGCTGCAAAGAAAGAGGTGCAGCAAATTCCGCAGCAGACACAACCAACCGCAGCACCGCAGGATACCTCTAATACAGCTAATCCAGCATCTAAATAGCTTGCAGCATATGCCGAAGTGGTGGAATGGCAGACACGCCATCTTGAGGTGGTGGTGGGGAAACCCATGGGGGTTCGAGTCCCCCCTTCGGCACCATTCTTTATAAAATCCGGCTGTTGAATAGCCGCCAGCCTACGGGGGGGGTAATTCACTTTTTAGAAAATATCCAATTAGTCTGCTTAATATCCAACTTATTAAGTTTACCATTGCAACATATTGATAAATTCCATATAATAGTTTTACCCTTTGTTTATACGCTGTGGTGAGTGTGGTACAAAGGGGTTTTGTGTCCTTACATCATTAAAATCTTAAACCAAATATTTGACTATAAAAAGGGAGTATGCTTTGCGAGGGTGGCGGAACTGGCAGACGCGCCAGACTTAGGATCTGGTGGGCAACCGTGGGGGTTCAACTCCCCCCTCTCGCACCAGAGAGACAGTTGTTGGTTGTTAAGTTTTAGACTAACAACCAACAACCAACAACTACAATAAGGAGAGGTATTTCAATGAAAGTTTTAGTAGAAGACATCAGCCCTGTAAAAAAGAGGCTGATGATAGAAGTTCCTTCCCAAGATGTGGATAGGGAGATGGATGCTGTCTATAGGGAGTTGGGGGGAAAGGTTTCCATAGACGGTTTTAGAAAAGGTAAGATACCAAAAACAGTATTAGAGAGCCGCTATAAAGATTATGTGCTTGGAGAGGTTGTGTCAAAACTGATTGAGCATTCCTATCCTAAGGTTATACGAGAAAAGGACCTCTCCCCTGTTGCCACGCCTCAGATAGATGTTAAGGCTGGCATAGAAGAAGGGCAAGCTTTCTCGTATACGGCAACAGTGGAGGTGAAGCCGCCTGTACAGGTAGAAGGTTATATCAGTATGGAGCTTAAAAGAGAGGCAGTAGCAGTTGCTGAAGATGAAGTGGAAAAGGCTATGGAAATCCTGAGGGAGAGAAATGCATATTACAACGAAGTAGACCGTCCGGCCCAGGAAAAGGATTTGGCTCTTGTAGATTTTGAAGGATTTATAGATGGCAAGCCTATTAAGAACGGCAAGGCATCTGATTTTTATACAGTAATAGGTTCCAAAAGACTCGTCCCTGATCTTGAAAATGCCCTGGTAGGTATGAAAAAGGGCGAGGATAAAGAAGTCAAGGCACTATTCTCGAAGGAATATGGTTATAAAGAGCTTGCAGATAAAGAGGCCATTTTTAAGCTGAAGCTCAAGACAGTGAAGGAAAGGGCATTGCCTGCCTTAGATAATGAATTTGCAAAGGATTTAAAGCTTGACAATATTACCCAGTTAAGGGATAAGGTGAAAGAAGGTATAGAGCAACAAAAGAAAACTCATGAAAGGGAAAGGCTCAAGAAAAAGATATTAGAAAAATTACTTTCAAAGAACAGTTTTGATACGCCTCCTGCGCTGGTGACAGCCTATCTTCAGTCAATGATATCTCAGACAATGGACAATGTTAAAAAGGGGATAATAAAAGCAGAAGATGGTGCAGATATAACCCCTGAAAAGTTAAAAGAAAAGTATGCAAAGGTAGCGGAAACAAGGGCTAAGGAAGAGATGGTACTGGATGCTATAGCACGACAGGAGAATATAACTGTTGCAGAAGAAGAGTTAAATGTGAAGATAAAAGAAATGGCAAGTCAGCGTTATCAGAATTTTGATAGTTTCAGAAAACAGCTTATAGAAGAAGGCGCTGACAGTGTATTAATGGCAGGAATGCGGGAAGAGAAGATTTTTGATTTTATAATAGCAAAGGCAAGAATACAGGAGTCAGGAGGCAAAAGTCAGGAGGCAGAATAAGATAAAGGGCAAAAGACATGCATGGGAAGTTTATTCTGGATTCTGTATTCTGGCTTCTGTTTTATAAAGGAGACAAAATGACATTAATCCCAATGGTGGTTGAACAGACAGGCCGTGGCGAAAGGGCATATGATATCTATTCCAGGCTTCTGAAGGAGAGGATAATCTTTTTAGGCACAGCCATTGATGATAATGTTGCTAATCTTGTTATTGCCCAAATGCTTTTTCTTGAGTCTGAGGATCCTGACAAGGAGATACATCTTTACATAAATTCGCCAGGCGGGATTGTAAGCGCAGGGCTTGCAATATACGATACCATGCAGTATGTAAGGCCAGTTGTTGCAACAACCTGTATGGGACAGGCTGCCAGCATGGGAGCCCTTCTTTTGGCAGCTGGGGCCCGAGGCAAGCGGTTTGCCCTTCCCCATTCAAGGATTTTGATACATCAGCCGTTGGGAGGGGCCCAAGGTCAGGCGACAGATATAGATATTCAGGCAAAGGAGATACTGAGACTCAGGGAAGAGTTGAATCTTATACTTGCAAGGCATACAGGCCAACCGGTAGAAAAGATAAGCAGGGATACTGATCGGGATTTTTTTATGACTGGTGAACAGGCAAAGGAATATGGTATAATTGACTTGGTAATAGAGAAGCGGGTGTCGCTCCAAGCATAACTTATATCTGTGAGGAGGCGTTATGGCAGACCAAAAAAGAGGAAATGATGCGCTGACCTGTTCATTCTGCGGCAAGAGCCAGTTTGAGGCAAAGAAGCTTATTGCCGGCCCAATGGTTTATATATGCGATGCCTGTGTAGAACTCTGCAATGATATAATTGGTGAGGAATATGAAAACGAGGTAGCATCCCATCTCAGAGAGACGGCGGTTCCAAAGCCCGCAGAGATAAAGAAGATTCTTGATGAGTATGTCATAGGGCAGGAAAAGGCAAAGAAAATACTCTCTGTTGCAGTGCATAATCATTATAAGAGGATTGAAAGTAAGGATAAAAAATTTGACACCGGCGGCGTTGAACTTCAGAAAAGCAATATACTTCTCCTTGGCCCGACCGGCTCTGGCAAAACGCTCCTTGCCCAGACCCTCGCCAAAATACTCAATGTTCCTTTTACCATAGCCGATGCCACAACATTGACAGAGGCTGGTTATGTGGGTGAGGATGTTGAGAATATAATCTTAAGCCTGTTGCAGAATTCCAATTACGAGATAGATAAGTGCCAGAAGGGGATTGTCTACATAGACGAGATAGATAAGATATCGCGAAAGTCTGACAGCCCCTCTATAACACGGGACGTTTCCGGAGAAGGAGTTCAGCAGGCGCTGCTCAAGATAATTGAAGGGACTATTGCCAATGTTCCGCCGAAAGGCGGCAGAAAACACCCTCAGCAGGAGTTTCTGCAGGTAGATACAACAAACATACTTTTTATATGCGGTGGGGCATTTGCTGGGTTGGAGAATATAATACAGCAGCGTATCGGGAGAAAGACCCTGGGGTTTGGCGCAGATATAAAGAAGAAAGCGGAGAGGAATGTAAATGAACTGCTTCGCGAGGTCCAACCAGAGGATCTATTAAAATACGGTTTAATACCTGAATTTGTGGGTAGACTGCCGGTGCTGGCTGTTTTAGATGAACTGGATGAAACTGCGCTTATAAAGATACTTACAGAGCCGCGCAATGCGCTGGTTAAACAGTATCAGAAGCTCTTTGAATTTGAGAATGTTAAACTCAAATTCACAGACAGTGCATTGGTTGCAGTTGCAAGAGAGGCAATGAAGAGAAAAACAGGTGCAAGGGGACTACGGGCAATTCTTGAGAATGTAATGCTTGATGTGATGTATGAGATGCCGTCTCAAACGAATATACGGGAATGCCTTGTCAATGAAGATGTGATATTTAGCAAGGGGAATCCGATAATAGTCTACGAGAAGAAGGCAGAGTCGGCATAAAAGATAGGGTCAAGGGTCAAGTACCAAGGGTCAAAAATACCTCTTGACCCCTGACCCTTGCCGCTGACTTAACGAGGTGAGTATAAATGTTTTTTAAAGGCAATAAAGATATGGATGAAAAAATAAAAGAGATGTCAGTTCCGCTTATACCTTTGCGGGATATAGTAATTTTTCCGCATATGGTTGTGCCGCTTTTTGTAGGCAGGGATAAGTCTGTAAGAGCGCTGGAACTTGCCATGTCACAGGATAAGAGTGTCCTGTTGGTGGCCCAAAAAAAGGCAAAAATAGATGACCCCGCAGCTGATAATATATATAAAGTTGGCACCCTCGGTAATATATTGCAGCTTTTGAGGTTGCCTGATGGAAGCGTGAAGGTCCTTGTAGAAGGCAAGAAAAGGGCAAAGATAAAGGAATTTACGCCTTCCAAGGAATGCTTTATAGTAAAGATTGATGAGATAAACGAGGAAATGGATGATACCTTGGAGACAGAGGCGCTCATAAGGAATATCGGAAAGGCCTTTGAGACCTATGTGAAACTCAATAAGAAAATACCTCCTGAGATGATTATGTCAGTTTCTTCCATAGATGATCCTGCCAGGCTTACTGACACAATAGCTGCACATCTTGTAATCAAACTGCAAGACAAACAAGCCCTTTTGGAACTTACAAATATTACCCATAGGCTTGAGAGACTTTACGGCCTCATGGAAGGCGAGATAGAGATACTTGAGGCAGAGCAGCGGATAAGACAGCGTGTCAAAAAGCAGATGGAAAAGACGCAGAAAGAATATTACCTGAGCGAGCAGGTGAAGGCTATTCAGAAGGAGTTGGGTGAGAAAGATGAGTTTAAGGGCGAGCTTCAGGAGCTTGAAGAGCGAATAAAGAATAAAAAGATGAGCAAGGAGGCCGCGAAAAAGGCCAAACAGGAATTGAAAAAACTCAAGCTGATGTCGCCGATGGCCGCTGAGGCTACTGTGGTAAGAAATTATCTTGACTGGCTGTTATCTCTTCCGTGGGCAGAGGTGACAGATGAGAAGAAAGATATTAATGAAGCTGAAAAAATTCTTGAAGAAGACCACTATGGGTTGAAACAGGTTAAAGAGAGGATTCTGGAACATTTAGCTGTCCATGGTCTTGTAGAGGAGATGAAGGGGCCTATCCTGTGCCTTGTTGGTCCTCCTGGGGTAGGAAAAACTTCGCTAGCAAAATCTATTGCAAGGGCAACGAATCGAAGATTTGTTCGGTTATCTTTGGGGGGGGTGAGGGATGAAGCAGAGATACGGGGACACAGAAGGACATATATAGGTTCTATGCCTGGAAAGATAATTCAGTCTTTAAAAAAGGCAAGTGCCAATAATCCTGTCTTTTTATTGGATGAGGTTGACAAGATGGCCACAGACTTCAGGGGCGACCCTGCTTCTGCGCTCTTGGAGGTTTTAGATCCGGAGCAGAATTATAGCTTCAACGATCACTATCTGGACTTAGATTATGACCTTTCCAAAGTGATGTTTATAACGACAGCCAATAGCGTCCAAGGAATTCCATATCCTTTGCTAGACAGGATGGAAATAATACGAATAGCTGGTTATACAGAGTTAGAAAAGGTAAATATAGCCAGGGAATTTCTTATACCGAAACAGTTGAAGGCCCATGGCCTTTTTGATGCAAATCTTGAAATCCCTGAAAGCGTAGTATTGGCTATTATAAGAAGGTATACACGAGAAGCGGGTGTAAGGAATTTAGAACGAGAGATTGCCTCCCTCTGCAGAAAGACGGCTAAAGAGGTTCTCAAAAAAGGCAAGGACATAAAGATAAAACTATCTCCTAAGGGTGTAGCGAAATATCTCGGTGTGCCAAAATATCGTTATGGCAAAAAAGAAGAGAAAGATGAGATAGGTGTTGCAACAGGCCTTGCGTGGACAGAGACGGGGGGTGAACTATTGTCAATTGAGGTAACGGTAGTGCCTGGCAAAGGTAAACTTATTATCACAGGAAAACTCGGCGATGTGATGCAGGAATCTGCTCAGGCAGCGCTTACCTATATCCGCTCTCGGGCAGATGTTTTGGGTATAGAGAAGGATTTCTACCAGAAGGTTGATATCCATATCCATGTTCCGGAAGGCGCTATACCGAAGGATGGTCCGTCCGCAGGGATTGCTATGGCTACCGCAATTGCATCCGCCCTTATGAAAGTTCCTGTACGAAAAGATATTGCAATGACGGGAGAGATTACCCTTCGCGGCAAGGTTCTTCCCATAGGCGGCTTAAAAGAAAAAATTCTTGCTGCGCATAGAGGTATGATACCAAAAGTTCTCGTGCCTCAGGAAAATGAAAAGGATATAAAAGAAATTCCTGTCAGTGTCTTAAAAAAGACACAGATTTCTTTTGTGGAGCATATGGACGAGGTGCTTAAGCAGTCGCTGGTTTTGGAAAAACCAGAAGAGATATTTAAGAAGAAGGGCGATATGTATCAGAAAGAGGATATTGCAGATACATTACCCAGCGATAGAGTTATTACGCACTGATTATCCCCTTGATATGCCTGTATTTAAGGCAATAATTTCCTTGACAGAATTTAGGAAAGTTGCTATAGCATTTATGAGAAAACCCCATCTGTAAACTTCCACGCCAAAAGTTTTGGTGTGGGTGGTAAAGGGTGGGAATGAAGAGTCTGAATTGCTTGCAAAGTGAATATGAGATAAGGTGTGGCAGTTTACAATTCAATTCCTTACAAAGGAGGATAAATATGACAAAGGGCGAACTCGTTGATGTAATCTCTAAAGAAGCTGGGATTACAAAGGTTGCGGCTGACAAGGCGTTGACGGCCTTTACAGATGCTGTGACAAAATCTTTAAAGAAAGGCGATACCGTAGGTCTTGTTGGTTTTGGGACATTTTCCGTTTCCAAGAGAAAGGCAAGGAAGGGCCGTAACCCACAGACTGGAAAAGAGATTAATATCCCTGCTGCAAAGGTCCCAAAATTTAAAGCTGGTAAAGGTCTAAGAGCCGCAGTAAGGAAATAGATAATATAAAGTTTGGTTGATATTGGCTGCTGGCATAGATAAGCGGGATGCATCATATTGAGAAAATCAGGAATGAGGGAATAGGTCTTCTTCTTTCCTGATTTCTATTTTATACAGTTGTATTCTTTGTTATATGGGCGGATAGCTCAGTTGGAAGAGCGCAGCCCTTACAAGGCTGAGGTCACAGGTTCAATCCCTGTTCCGCCTACCATGTAAAGACAGTTCATAGTTATTAGTTCGGAGTTTGGAGTATTTACTTTTATCTCCGAACTCAAAACTCCCAACTCTCAACTCAAATAACTGGGGCCGTAGTTCAATTGGTTAGAGCACCGCCCTGTCACGGCGGAAGTTGCGGGTTCGAGCCCCGTCGGCCCCGCCAGATTCTTGCCCCTCTTTGTTTGTTCCAGATTTATCAAATTGGAGCTTGCAAAGGGGGTTTTTTTATTTAGTATTGACACATAGTTTTGTAATTGGTAGTTTTACTCAAGAAGAAAACACGGAAACCGCCTGAGGTGAAGTATGATCAATATGTTTCATATTTATAAAAATTATGAGGGGGCAATAACCGCATTAACGGATATAACATTGAAGATTGATAAGGGGGATTTTGTTTTTATCACAGGGGCAAGCGGGGCAGGTAAATCTACCTTGTTGAAACTGATGTTTTGCATGGATAGGCCTACCCAGGGGCAGATTATAATAGGCGGCAAAAATGTGTCACGATTTGCTGAAAGGGATATTCCTCTTTTGAGGCGGAAAATGGGTTTTGTTTTTCAGGATTTTAAACTGCTGAACAATAAAACAGTTTTTGATAATATTGCCCTTGCGCTCCGTATTACAGGTATGGACAACAAGGATATCAACAAAAGAGTTCTTAAGGTGCTGGCCTATTTAGGGCTTCAACACAGGGCAAACTTCAAGCCCTTAACACTTTCAGGCGGTGAACAGCAGAGGGTGGCCATTGCAAGGGCATTGGCAAAAGAGCCCACCATTCTCCTAGCCGATGAACCTACCGGTAATCTCGACCCGGAGCGGGCTATGGATATCATTCGCCTATTTAATGACATCAATGCAAGGGGAACTACCGTAGTTGTTGCTACCCATGACAAGGCTTTAATAGAGAGATTTAGCAAAAAGGCGATCCATCTTGATAAAGGGAGAATAGTCAATTAGTTTTTTAAACCCAAAAATGCAGTTGCATTTTTTGACAAACACAACCTTTGGCCAAATACTGCGTCAAATCTAACTGCCCAAATACTCACATACTTAAAATAGTATGCTCCGTTTTGTCCTTAATAGGTTAGGCGTTCCGCCTGACAACTATGCGTCAGGCAAGGTGCCTGACCTATACTTGTCTTTGGCTCAAATCTTGCGTTTGTCTCGAAAAATAAAAACCAAATGTATTTTTCGGGTTAAAAAGAGTAATGGTGCAATTTGATGAATTATCTTAAATGGCTTATATATTTTTTCTCTGAGGCATTTCAGAGCATAAAAAATAATCTTTGGACAACAAGCATAACAGTAGTGACTATTGCAATTTCTTTGGCTGTATGTGGATTGTTTGTCGGGATTTTTGTAAATATTAATAAAACGCTGAATAACATGGGCGGTCAGATTCAGGTTGTAGCTTACCTAAAAGATGGCCTATCAAATGATGTGGTGGCGAGTACCAGGCAAGAGATTGCACGTATGCCGGAGGTGGATTCTTTAGAATATATTTCTAAAGAAAAGGCGTTCTCTCTTTTTAAGAATGACTTAAAAGGGCACAACGGCATTTTGGAAGGTTTGAATGCAGCCCCTTTTCCTGCTTCATTGGAAATTAGAGTAAAAAAAGAGTTATTGAGAAATCCGGAAGGCATTCATGGTTTCATATCAAAGCTAAAGATTTTTAACGGGATAGAAGATGTTCAATATGGTCAGGAGTGGGTAGATAGGCTCTTTGCCTTTATACGATTCGTAGAGGTGTTTGCCTTAATGATGGGTAGTTTCCTTATCATGGCTACCATATTTATTGTGTCAAATACGATAAGGCTTGCAATATATGCCAGGCGGGAAGAGGTAGAGATAATGAGTCTGCTGGGGGCCACCAATGTATTTATAAGAGCCCCGTTTCTCATAAAAGGTATTATTGAAGGTTTTTTAGGGGCATCTCTGGCTACCGGCATGCTTTATCTGGCCAGCTTAATCTTGATAATAAAGACGCCTCCTCTATTTGCATCTTTGGTTCTCATGCCATATTCTATTGGCTATATTTCTTTATGGCTTGTTGCAATTGGAGTTATTTTTGGTATGATAGGAAGTAGCATATCCCTTCGGAAGTTTCTAAAAAACTGACGGTTTTGTAAAGATCAGCCACAGTCTTTGTCTCATTCGTTAGTTTATACCAAAAAAATCGCTGAAGTGAGATTGTAAGCCGGATTCTGTTTCCCCCGATATAGCACCGGGGAGATAGCCATTCATCTGGGATGCTGATTGCTCAGCACCTCAAGCAACCAACCCGAAGGCGCGGACGGGCCATCCTTAAATGCCTTCCTATTTGGTCTTGCTCCGGGAGGGGGTTGCCTAGCCTCCGATGTCACCATCGGAGCTGGTGGGCTTTTACCCCGCCGTTTCACCCTTACCCCGATGTAACATCGGGGCGGTTTGTTTTCTGTGGTCCTTATCCCTGAGATTGCTCCCGGTCGCTGTTAGCGACCTCCCTGCCCTGTGGAGTCCGGACTTTCCTCCACCCCGACATGACATCGGGGCAGCGGCTATCTCATCTCACTTCAGCGTGCCATCGTATCTATAGCCTGATTTGCAAGCCTGTCTGCTTCAAAATTTTTTTCTCTATCTATATGAATAATATCATATCCTTTGAACCCCATCAACAGAGTTATGGCTTCTTTATAAAGAGGTTTTAATCCTTCACTTTTTATTTTATATTCGCCTTTAACCTGCTTTACCATAAGTTCTGAATCTGCAAAAACCTTAATTGTTGATACACCAATTGTTTTCGCTTCTTTTAATGCGGCAATAAGGGCCTGATATTCTGCAACATTGTTGGTAGTTTTGCCAAGATATCTTCCCATACTCTTTAAAATCTTACCACCTTCTGACAGAATAAGAATTCCAATTCCAGCGTGGCCTGGATTTCCCCGTGCTGCTCCATCCACATAGATAGTCACTGCTTCTTTTGGTTTAAATGTATCGGCAAGTTGGAGAAAGAAAGAATGCATATCCTCCTTCGATACTTCTTGAAAATGTTGCATCGTTCTTGCAATGTCCAAGGTTTCTGCCAATATTTTTAAAATTTTGTATTTTAGGTTGTCTTTCACTGTTAAGCAAAGATGTGCTGTTAGGTAGATTGCTATCTGTCTTGTTGAGAATTAGGAGCTTTGGCCAGCCAATAAAGTATGCGATGACAATGGGGGCAAAAAATAAGATTAGAGGGACCTTTTTGAAGTTGTATATATATTTGAGGCGGTATATTCATATAGCATCCCTGGCAGGCGTCGCCCTCTACTGAGACTATGGCTATGCCCTGCCTCTTTTGCTTTATTGTCTCATATCGTTTTAAGAGGGAAGGAGAAATATCTTTGGCAATTGCTGCCTTTTCCTCTGTCTTTTCTTTGAGGTTTTTTCCCCACCTTTCCTTATTTATTATTAGAGATGCATTATTTTCTTCAAACTTGTTCTTGTCATTTTGTAATTTGTCTTCTTCTTCTTTGAGAAGCCTTTTCTTTTCATCTACTATTTCATTTAACTTGCTAATTTCACTTTCTTTTGCTTGCCTTCCCTTCTTTGCTGTATGCAGTTCTTTTGTAACAGCGTTGAACTCCTTATCGTTCTTTATATTTTTAAGTCGGTCATCATTCTTTTTTATTCTCTCTGCGTACAAAGCAATTTCATCTTCCACTGCCCGCCTTGCATTCTCTAATTCATCAAGCTCGGTTTTTAATGCCGCCAATTTAGCTTCATGTTCTCTAATCCCTTCCGAAAGCGTCTCTATATCTGTATTATATTGTTTTTCCTCTTCCTCTATTATGCCTATTTGGATGTCTATTTTCTGAACCTTCTCAAGTAGTAATAATTGGTTTTGCAAAGAATTCCCCTTGGGTAGTTATTTGGTGGGCCCACCTGGACTCGAACCAGGGACCGACCGGTTATGAGCCGGTGGCTCTTCCAACTGAGCTATGGGCCCTTAAAAATTTTAAAGCATAATATTAAAGAATCCTTATATCTTTGTCAAGGTTTGTGTGATAAATATTATTTGACATCTTTACCAGTCATCAAGTATATTTAAAACATCGTATGAAAAAGTCTATAGGTATAAAAACCCCACATATAAAGCATATCAACCTCCATATTGTATGGTGGCAGTGGAAGTGTTTGCCCATAGCCTTTTTAGTTTGGAGTTTGGAATTCGGAATTCGGGGTTAGAAAACAAAAACTAAAAAACAAGTTTGAAAAGGCCGTGGGCAATGTAAAGCTTGCGGCCTTTTTATTTTTGAGTTCACGCTGAAAAAGGCCCATCGTTCGGCTGAGCGTTCGACTGATGGTTCGACAGGCTCACCATGACAGTCACCCTGAGCATGTCGAAGGGTCACGACGAAGCCTGCTGCGTTGCCTTTGTCGCTGTGCTGCTCACATACCTGTAGCTTGCCCATTTATGGGCGTCTTTAAAAGCGCCGATAAATCGGCAAACTACAGCACCTTGCATTTGGGACATTTTTGAGCGTGAACCGTATCAAGGGAGAGCTTTATGAAAAACCAAAATACCTCTTTAGCAGGCTATCTGTTGATAACCATTTCTGCTGTAACCTTTTCAGCCAAGGGCATTTTTGCAAAAGTGCTGTATAGCTACGGCATTGACCCTGTAACGCTTCTGGCATTGCGCTTTGCTATTGCATTGCCATTTTTCTGGGGGCTTCTCTTCATCTATCAATCAGAGCGGGTTGGGAAAAAAGACCTCATTTTAATTATATTAAGCGGTCTTGTCGGTTTTTATTTTTCAGCGCTTGCTGATTTTTATGGTCTTCTGTATATTGATGCGTCGCTGGAGAGGACAATAATTTATTCATTTCCGACAATGGTGGTGATACTTACAGCGATTTTATTTAAAGAAAGGATAGATGGCAGAAAACTATCTGCCCTGATGCTGACTTACGGCGGGCTGGTTCTGGCTCTCAAGGTTTTTAACGGAAATCTGAACGGCCATCTTCTCGGCGCAGGGCTTGTGCTTTTTTCAGCTTTTGTAGGCGCTTTGAGTTATATTCTTACAGAGGCATTGAGCAAAAGGGTTTCTTCTCTTAAGATTTCCACCTATTCAATAACAGCCTGCGCCTTTGCCTTTATAGGGACATGGCACGGGACTCACATACCGCATGACATGAAGGTGTGGGAGATACTCTTGTTTCTGGCAATTATCTCCACATTTATCCCTGTGGTAACATTGGCTATGGGAATAAAGAGGATAGGCGCCAGCAGGGCTGCGATTGTCAGTTCTATCGGGCCTGTGTCCACTGCAATCCTTGCCTATATATTTCTTGGCGAGCAGATGGATTTTATACAGGTAATCGGAATGATATTGGTGATGGCAGGGGTGTTGGTTATTTCCTACAAAGAGAATAAAGTTCAAGCGGAGGAGATATGATCAACGTGAAGGAAAGAGAGAGGCGGCAAAGAACATTTGTGGAACAATTAAAAAAGAGCGGCGCATCTCTCGTTGGCTTTGGAGATGTGTCGGTGGTAAAATCAGAACTGACAAATAAATTTCCCATAGCTGTTGCGCTCGCCGTAAAATTTGACGGTGCGGTCGTGGATAATCTCCACAACCATGAACCTGCATTTCACAAGCATCAGCTTGAGGTCAGGGCATTTATGGAGCGGCTTGTAAATGTTGCTGCGGATTTTTTGCAGGAATGGGATTACGGATATGAAATAGCTCCAAGCAAGGTCATAAACAGCAATGAAGAGCTCTCCCGATTTCAGGAGTTTTCTTACAAGACTGCGGCAACCTGTGCTGGACTCGGCTGGATCGGGAAATCGGATTTACTCGTTACGCCGGAGTTTGGTCCCAGAGTGCGGATTGCGGCGATATTGACCGATGCGCCGTTCAAAACAGCGGAACCGGTTACCGAAGGAAGATGCGGAAATTGCACGCTCTGCGTGGATGCCTGTCCGAATCAGGCAATCAAGGGCGCTGCATGGCAAAGAGGAACGGCGCGGGAGGATTTGCTGGATGCCTATGTCTGCAATCAAAAGCGATTGGACTATATTCCCGCAATCGGAAGGAAATACGCCTGCGGGCGGTGCATACGGGTGTGCCCGGTGGGAAGGGGGAATAATTATGCGCCGCAAAGAAAAAGAGATACAAGACAAAGGGATCATCATAGATGTGCTAAACCGATGCCACATCGGAAGGCTCGGAGCCATCGGCAGGGACGGTTATCCGATGGTCAAGCCTTTGAACTTTGCTTATAATCCCCCCATCCCCCCTTTAGTAAAGGGGGGGCGAGGGGGGATTTGGAAGGATTTATTTTCACACGGCAAAGGAAGGAGAAAAGATTGAGGATATTAAAAGAGACAGCAGGGTTTGCTTTGAAGTGGATTTGCCCATTGCATACATAAAAGCAAAAAACAATCCGTGCGAGGCGGATTATCTTTATCGGAGTGTTATCATCAAAGGCAGGGCGATGATTGTAGAAGATAGAGACGAAAAAGTTTTTGCCCTCAACTGCCTCATGGAAAAGCACCAGCCGGGCGGCGGATATGATGAATATATGGAAGAGAAATTAAACAAGGTCGGCATTGTGCGGATAGATATTGAGGAGATGATGGGGAAGGAAGATTTGGGCGACGAAAGAATGAAGGGTATTGCGTTGAAGACATTGCAAGATAAAGTTCCTCTGCCGATTACGATTGAAAGGGTATAAATTCACAAGACAGGGGGATAAACTATGGCTGAAACATATCCGGAGTTAAATGAAAGGCTCATAAATTTTATCAAGACGCAAAAAATCTTCTTTGTCGCTACTGCGCCGGATAATCTGAAAGCCTGTAGTGAGCGAAGCGAATCTAATGAGTATTTAAATTTATCACCCAAAGGCTATGACACATTGGAGATTCTGGACAGCAAGACAGTTGTATATGCCGATTACCCCGGAAGCGGCAACGAAACAGCAACTCATCTCCGGCAAAATGGAAGTTTGACAATGATGTTTGCAAGCTTCGATAAAACCCCGATGATTCTCCGTCTTTATGGCAGAGGAGAGGCTGTTGCCCTTGATAGTCCTGCCGGGAAAGAGCTTAAGGAAAAATTAGGCGGAAAGATTTCGCCCTATATCCGCCAGTTGATAATCCTGCATATAGAAAAGGTAAAGACAAGCTGCGGTTATGGCGTGCCATATTATCAGTATCTTGGAGAGAGGGAAAACCTGCTTGAGTGGTGCAAAAAGGCAAGCATCACAGGCAAGATTAAAAAATATATGGGATTCCTATGGAAGGGAGTATTGTAGTCTGCCGATCCCTGCTTAATACTTGCAGGGACAAGTTTATCGGTGTTTGTAACTCAAACCGTCAGGTTTGAATTTTCAAGGCTAAAGCCTTGAGTTACAAAATACGCCCGACCCAACCTTCGGTTGGGTGCCCCGATTGGGCAATTACTATAACAGGTGATTATGAGTGAAATAAAAGTATTTCGCAAAAGCGATTTGCCATTAAAACCAGATGTCTCCGGCGCTCAGATGTGGGCAGTGGGACTGAAAAAGTCCATGCTCACCTATTTTGAGCTTGAGCCAAATACAAAATTTCCTGAGCATTCCCACGAGGCAGAACAGATAACCATGGTGCTGGAAGGTGAATTAACCTTTTCATATGGCGGACAAGAGGTTACATTGAAAGCCTGCGATGTAATTGCGATTCCTTCAAATGAGGTGCATTCTGCATTTACCGGCAGCCTGTCGTGCAAGGCCGTTGATGCGTGGTCTTCGGTGAGAAAGGAATTTTTGGAACCAAAAATAAGCATCAGGCCTGCATCCCCTGTCGATATGCCATTTATCAAGAAGTGCATTGAAAGATTCCGGCTGGATGATGAAGATTTGGATTATCGGCAGTTTGTTGTTGCAGTGGAAAGCAAAGAGATAGTCGGCTTCGGAAGGATAAGGCCGCATAAAGAGGTTTATGAACTGGGTTGTGTTAGAGTTGTTGAGGAGAGAAGAAAACAGGGTGTCGGGAAAATGATTATTGAGTATTTGATAAATAACTTTCCCACAGATAAGGTCTATATTACCACTGATTTACCAGAATATTTTGAGAGGTTTGGATTTAAAAAGATTGAACCCGGCCCAAAGGATTTGAAGGAAAAATTACAGCGGGTATGCAAATCTAAATGCAGGGAAGGGGCGGTAGTGATGATGCTTGTAAAGTCCTGAACGGTATATCCCTGCAATCATTGAGACGATAATCAAAAGGACATTCAGCCATTGTATTTAAAAAGGTTTAAAGACAGCCAGGGCTGCAATTATCAAAAAGTTGGGTATATCGAGATAGAGCAAAAAGTTTGCAAGCCTGTTATCCATTGTCGCTGTAAGTTTAGGTGTCATAATGCCTTGTTGGGCTGCCTCTCTGGAAAGTTGCATCAGCTTTTTTGAATGGGGTCTGTAATGAGTGATACCTTCGATGACCTCAAAGGCAAAAAGCAAAGCAAGGGCAAGCAACCAACCTTTAAGAGGATAACCGGCAAGATAAACCATACCTGATCCGCTTAGAAAAAGGGTTATTCCTCCAATCGGGGCAAAGGGGATGATGGTTATATAAAGGGTTCTGTATGTCTCCGCTATAAAACGGATATCCTTGCTCCTCCTTGCCCTCATCTGGTGCAGCTGGCCAAATATCAATGCCCCGCCGAGTATGGTAATTCCTATTATGTGAGCAAAAACCAGTAATTGATAAGCCATGTGCGCCTCCTTTAGTTAGTATTCTTACCATTCGTATACTAACTTTAATTTTAAAAAAAATTACATCCTGAAGTTATCCCATATCTTCCTTAAGTGTGCCTTGAGAAACTTAATATCTCTATTCTTCATTCCCCTGAAAGCCATTTGATTTACCTCACTGGCAAATTGCGGCAGATGCTTTTGCAGTTCTCGCCCTTTACCTGTAAGATACACCCTTATTACCCTCCTATCCTCAGGGTCTCGGGTCTTTTTGACCAGGACCTTTTGTTCAAGGCGGTCTATGATGCCTGTGGCAGTAGGCTTATCAAAGTGGAGGCTTTTCCCCATGACACTGGGTGATTGGCCATCCTCCTCCCATAGTCTTGCCAGTATTGCCCATTGAGGGGCTGTAAGACCGTACCGTACGAGCCGCTCCTCCAGCGCCCATCGCATGGCAATGGCAGCCCTGTTGAGGAGAAACCCCAGGCTTTCATCGAGTCTAAACATGGTATATGGTTAGCATACTAACTATATCCTGTCAATGGGATTTTTAAACTTCTATTTGCATAAGATATAATCCTTATGATAAATGATGATATAGTTTATTAAGGAGGTGAGTGAATGCCTATCATAAATATCAAAATGGCAAAGGGCAGGGATATTGAACAGAAGAGAGAATTGGTTAAAGTTTTTACTCAGGATGCCGCAAGGATTATGGATGTTAAGCCTGAATGGATAACGGTTATCATTGATGAGTATGAAAGGGAAAACTGGGCGAGTGAAGGGAAACTTCATGTAGATAAATTTGGGCCAGGATTTGGAAAGAAAAACCAATAACAGAAAGTCTGCCCCGGTCTTTGGCTGAGCGCCCAGTGCGGCATTAAAAAATAAAGCCTCTTTGATATTGCAGAACAAAGCAAGACATATATTGATTGCAAATTGGATTTTGTTATGATCCGGCTATGCGGTATAACGGTGTAGCTCAGCGGCGGGCTATTGCCCGTCCGCTGGAGTGTTTTGTTAGGCGCTGTGTCGTTTTCGTCAAATCAAGTAAAGACCTCAATGCTTCATTTACTGCATCTGAATCTACAAATGACTTGGCAACATCCGGCTCAAGCATTACAACATTAGCCCCTTCGGATAGAAGACGTTTGTAATACTTACCGCGAACAGCTTTTGAATAATCAAAATCATATTCGGAACGCAATTCATCACTGATTTTCTTTTCTTTAGCTTTCATGTCGTTTCCTTTCGTGCGCGGTTGCAGTCCGCGCGCTGATTATACGTATTGTCTTTCCCCTCTCGGTATGTGATACCACAAGCAGACGACTACGAGAGGAGTAGCCTATAGTTATAAGTCTTTCCTCATCGGTAGAGTGATCTGGGTCATCAAAAGTTGCTGATAAGGAGTCATAAAATACTGTCGTGGCTTCTTCAAATGAAACCTTATGCTTTCGCAAGTTTGAGCTTGCTTTCTTATGATCCCACTCAAATTCCATTCCTACCGCCCTTTAACTATTCGTGAATATTATATCAGAAAACGGCTGACTAATTGCATCTAAAACTTTAACCATCTCCTTTAAATAAATCTGTCCCCTTTTTCATCATACTTTTTCATATTCATTTGATACCTCCTGTAAATAAGAGATTTGGGGTGTCAAGGGACTTGCGGTTTAAGTTCGCCTTCTGAAGACACACAACGGAATTTAAGGGTTGCGTTTGCATTTCTCACAAACATCTTGCCATCGTTGGTTTCTTCCGATATTTTTTCAACAGACATATTGTTTTTGGCACAGTATTCGTTTGCCTCTATGTATAGTTTGGCGAGTACTTTGGCCCCAGTGTGCCACACATCGCCCATATCGGTTTTTGAAATCATATATTCGTTGCGGCCTGTCGGCACAATTCCTGTAGACGCGCAACCCGTTAGAATAAATATAAACATAAGACCTGCCAGTAGTTTTCTCATTTTGAAATCTCCTATTTAATAGCAATTTGTATATGCTGTTGAACCAATAAAATTGGTGAATCGAACCACTGAAGCTCATCTAAGAGCCAAAAACTGATTCGCTGGCATCGAACCGAACACATGCCAAAAAAGTCTCGTGCGGTTCGATTTCACTGCAGCGTATGGTTATGTCAATTTTTTAAATTCCTTTTCTACTTTTAGTCCTTTCTTCATAAGGCAGTTTTGTAGTCTTTGGAGATAAACTTGGATATTCGTAGCTTCATCAATCAAGCGATTAACACCAGAAGCAGAATATCCATGAACTTCTAAATCAGCACCTTTGTTTTGTTTCGATCTAAATCTTACGGTTGTAGGATACAATTCTGATTGAGCGGATTCAGACCAGAAATTCCAAGAAGAATGAAGTAGGATATTACGCTGATGTGCTAACTTAGAAATATTTTTCAGAAGATCTTTAACCATTTTTCGGTCTTCATTATCTTGATCTCTCAATTCGTTATATAAAGCACCTAATATTTCTTGAAGTTCTGAGATAGTTTTATCCCCTATAATTACATGGGCAAGGCCTTGGTTCTTAAGACCTTCTCTCATGAAGATACAAATAATGTCGTAACGCATTTGTTCACAAACTTGCTCAAAGGCAATTACAAACTTTCCCAATGAAGCAATAAACTCCTCCGCTTGTTTTTCATGCTTTTCATCAGCGTAATGTTTAAACATATTATCCTTCCGATAAGGGAGACCCAACATTCACTTTTATACTTATTCTAAGTTCAGCCATAGAATACAAAGGTAATACCGAAAAAGTCAAGAAAATCTACCCAAAAGGTTATACCCAAAAATAGCGATTGATTTTTGGGTAAACTGGTAAGTTGGCTGCCAGATAAGGCAGCGGCCATTTTTGCAACGAGCCGTATGTTCATCAATACGGTGAGGAGAAAAAATGCGCCGATAACGAAGTATGGCAGCCAAATCGCCAGTTTGTAAAATAGCGAGAGCTTCAATCGCTATTTTACGGTTATAATTGATTACATAAAAATTTCTGTTATAATCCCTCCATGCGTTTTATTGCCGACCTTCACATCCATTCAAAATATTCAAGGGCAACCAGCAGGGCTATGACTGAGAATACGGAAAGGTAAAAATCTTTGATTCCCCAAAACTCCCTTGACCTGCTTGAATTCAATAAACTCCTTGAGATAATAGCTCAGCGCGCAAAGAGCGATGCCTCACGTAATGCTATTCTCTCCATTAAGCCTCTTTCCAGCAGGGACGAGATTCAAAGGCGGTTCTCCTTAATAGGAGAGATACGGAGGATGTCCCAGGATGATAGGCCGCTCTCTATCCTGCCTTTTAATGATATTGCCCCTGTTTTGCAAAAAGTCCGTCCCGAAGACGCCATGCTTGAGCCTTCTGAGCTGGTGTGGCTGATGGACTTTTTCATGGCTGGACGCGAGGCAGCATTGCAGATTAGAGCATGGGTTGATTTAACCCCCACTCCTGTAAAATCTATCCTTAATGAACTTATTTCAAATTTAACCGGCAGGCCGGAACTCTTGCGCATTCTGAATCGTACTGTTGACAGAGATGGAAATATTCTTGACAGCGCATCGCCTATGCTTGCAGAACTTCGGTCTGAAAAAAGAAGACTTGAGAACAAGATAAAAAAACAGCTTGAGAAGATTATACAGGATGAAAAGACCGCAGTATTTCTGCAGGACACCTTCATCACCCAGAGGTCAGGAAGATGGGTGCTTCCTGTGAGAATGGATTCCAAGGGGCAGGTGCCGGGCGTTGTGCATGATGTGTCAAGGACCGGCGAGACCGCATTTGTAGAGCCTATCGCTGTCATAGGCCTTTCCAATGAATATGAAAATATTGTTGCCGAGGAAAAGGCCGAGGTGATGAGGATTCTGAGGGAGCTGGGTTCTCGTGTAAGGGAAATAACTCATGAGATTGAAGGTGAATTCAAAACCCTTGTCTTTCTTGACCTTCTTAATAGCATTGCAGGGATTGCGGAAGAATTTCATATGCAGATGCCTAAAATTAACGAGCAGAATGTTTTGCACCTCGTAAATGCAAAACATCCCCTGTTGTTGCATGCCGCTATGAAGAAGAATCCCCCTGTATCCCCCTTTTCCAAAGGGGGAGTTAAAGATTTCCCCCCTTTATCAAAGGGGGGTGAGGTGGGATTTTTAGATGAAATCAGCCCGATAGATGTCCGATTGGGCGGGGATAAGCCTGTCCCTGCAAGTTTTAAGCAGGGAACGGTCATGGTGATAACAGGCCCGAATGCAGGAGGCAAGACCGTTGCCATAAAGACCATCGGCCTCTTATCGGCTATGGCAGTGTCAGGCATACCTGTGCCGGCAGACAGTTCAACGAGTATTCCGCTTTTTCATAATCTGCTTGTTGATATAGGCGACAGGCAGTCTATAGCGGATAATCTTTCCACATTCACAGCCCATCTTGCGAATATGAAGGAATTTCTCAGCAAGGCGGATTCCAAAACCCTTGTGCTGATAGATGAAATGGGCACAGGCACTGACCCTGAGGAAGGAGCTGCCCTTGCCTGCGCAATTCTCAAAGAACTCAAGGAAAAGGATTCCATGATTTTTGCCACAACGCATCTTACGGATATAAAGGTTTTTGCCCATAAGCAAGATGGGATGCTCAATGCATCTATGGAATTTGACCAAAATACCCACGCGCCTCTTTACAGCTTAAGAACCGGCGAGCCGGGGCAGTCCTTTGCCATTGAAACGGCAAAGAGATATGGATTGCCGGAAGGCCTTATACAATCCGCAAAGATGATGCTCGGCAAAAGAAAGGCTGACTTTGAAAGCCTCATCCAGAGTCTTGACCAAAAGAGAAAAGAATATGAAGGATCCCTTGAACAAGTTATGAGGCAAAAAGCGGAATTGAAGGCAAGAGAAGAACAGGCAGAGAAATTGATAGGTGACGCAGAAGTCCGCAGAAAAGAAATGCTTGCGAATGCATATAAAGAGGCGTCTGAGATTATCGTTGACATAAAAAGGCAGATGCAGGCCATTTTTGAGGAGATAAAAAAGAGCAGCAAGGATAAGGCCAAAGAGTTGCTCAAAGATGCTGTATCCGCGCAGGAGCAGGTTATTGAAAATATAAGGCAATATGAAGCGGTTGAAACCGAGCCTCTTTCCATAGATGAACTTAAACAAGGGGATGTTGTGTTCGTAAAATCTGTGGGCTATGATGCAACTATCGTAAAAATTCTTAAAAAGAAAAATCGTCTGAAGGTGAAGGCAGGCAATATGGAGATGGAAATGCCTTTGTCTGATGTGAGAGTGAAGAAAGGCATAGGTATAGAAAAAGGTAAAGGTGAGATTAAGATAAGTATCCCTGAGAAGGCAGTAGAGAGTCAGATAAACATTATCGGCTTGAGGGTTGACGAGGCGCTTCCCAAGCTTGAAAAATTTTTAAATGATGCAACACTCGCCGGACTTTCTGAAGTTATCATAATTCACGGGGTCGGCATGGGTATCCTTGCAAAGGCTGTGCAGGGGCACCTATCAGAACATCCTCTGGTAAAAAGTTTTAGAGGCGGAGAGCAGTCAGAAGGCGGGGGAGGGGTGACGGTGGTGAGTTTGAAGTGAGGATATGGACATCTTCCTATCTAAATTTTAATATGGCATAACGCCCGCGGTGAGCAGCCGCGGCGAGCGCATGCGAGCCAGCGGTCTGCCCGACTGCGTTGTTAGGCGTTTCCATTTCTCAAGGCTATTCATTGAGAAACAAATCAAGCACGTGCCGTGCATTTTTCGCATTGCGTTGCAGTGCGCCATGTCCTTCGTCCGGATCTTCGATAGTCTCAATGACGGTTGCGCCTGCTCCCGCAGCCATGCGGCTGTTCGCTTCATTCCGGGAATGCCATCGCGGTCTGGATTTGGATCGCGCGCGCCGGCTACGGTTATCCAGCGTGTGCTTCGTAACGGGTGGTCACCGAATGCACCCGCAAGAATCGCACGCGTTGGAGGGTAATCTATGCCGACACCGCCAGAGCTGGCGACAGAGAGTGAAAAGTAGTGTTTGCCCCGGCCTGCGTCAAGAGCGGCAACGGCGTAGGAATTGGCGGAACCGCGACTGAACCCGTGCAACATTACCGTACCGGGTTGCACGCCGCGTTTCTGGAGCGCAATATCAATCCCACGATAGATTTGCATTGGTGTGTAGTAGGACTTGACGGTTACGACATCAGGACGATTCAGGAACTTTTGGGGCACAGCAACCTGCAGACCACCATGATTTATACCCATGTTGCTACAAAAAATATTCTGGGTGTGAGGAGTCCGCTGGATAAATGATGAAAACCAATACAATATCTACAGAACAGAAAATCCTCGGGCTGCTTAAAAAGAAAACCTTTTCTTATCTCTCTGGCCAGGCCTTGAGTAAAACCTTCGGCCTGTCAAGGACTGCAATCTGGAAGCATATTAAGGCAATAAAAGAGATGGGTTATGCTGTAGAGGCAAGCCCTGCCAAAGGATATAGATTAAACCTTCAGAATTTGCCTTTCAATGCTTTGGAAATTAGCTCTAATCTTAAAACATCTTTTATCGGTAAAGACATTTCCTTTTATAAAGAGGTAGATTCAACCAATGAGACTGCGCGGGAGCTTGCCTCAAAAGGCGCTGCTGAAGGTTTCGCTGTTGTGGCTGATTGTCAGAAGAAAGGTAAAGGCAGACTTGGCAGAAGATGGGAATCGCCTGCCGGAGTGAATATTTATACATCCGTTGTTCTGCGTCCAAACATAATGCCCGTATTTGCCCCGCAGCTTACTCTTGTTTCTGCTGTTGCAGTGGCAGAGACTATTGCAAGGTTTTTAAATCCCCCACTTCCCGTTGCAATGCTCCGCAGCAACGGGAGCCCAGCCCCCTTTGATAAAGGGGGGCAGGGGGGGTTTTTATCAGTCAAATGGCCAAATGATATCCTGGTCAATTCAAAAAAGGTTGCAGGTATCCTGACAGAGATGAACTCCGAGATGGACAGGATAAACTTTGTCGTAGTTGGGGTAGGTGTGAATGTGAATATGACAAAAGAGATGTTTTTGGAAGAGTTGGAGTTTATTGCAACATCCTTGAAACAAGAGGGCGGCAAAGAGATTTCAAGGACAGACTTTATTCAAACACTTTATTTGAATCTGGAAACATGGTATGCTCAATATTTAAAAGGCGGCTTTGAACCTGTGCGTAAGGCATGGACAAGCTATTTTAATATGGCGGGTAAAACAGTCAGAGTACAGCAGATGGATAGAGTTATTGAAGGTGTTGCCACCGGGCTTGATAATGACGGAATGCTTCTGCTGAGAGAAAAAAATGGAAATATTGCAAGAATAATATCAGGAGATGTGGCAATTTAATAGTAATAAAACCAGATTCCCGCTAAAATCCTGCGGGAATGACAATCTTAATAAGCCATACGACCTCGAATGTTTCTATTGTGGGTGAAAGAGGTATTTTCAGGTGAAAATCAATTTTACAAAGATGCACGGTCTGGGAAATGATTTTATCGTCATTGACTGCCAAAAGAAGAAGATTAAAGGACTTTCAAGGCTGATAAAAAAACTTTCTCACCGTCAATTTGGCATCGGCTTTGACCAGGCACTTATGCTCCTCCCCTCCAAAAGAGCTGATTTCAGGATGGATATTTACAATGCGGACGGCGGAATGGTTGAGATGTGCGGCAACGGCATCCGATGTTTTGCAAAATATATCTGGGACAGAAATTTATCCAGAAAGGATGTTCTGGAGATTGAAACCCTTGCCGGCATCATAAAACCACAAAGGGCAGGAAACTTAATAAAAGTGGATATGGGAGTGCCGATATTGGAGGCAAAAGATATACCAGTGAATTTAAGCGGCAAAGTAATAAAGTATCCATTAAAAATTGAAAAAGTAGAGGATTTTCCAAACCTTCAGCCTCCAGCTTCCAGCCTCTCACCTTTTGAAATAACCTGCGTCTCTATGGGAAATCCTCACTGCGTTATATTTGTGGATGATGTAACTATGTTTCCTGTAACACGATACGGCCCTATAATAGAAAATCATTCCTTATTTCCCAAAAGGACCAATGTGGAGTTTGTAGAGATCGTAAGCAAAAAAGAACTTAAGATGCGGGTTTGGGAAAGAGGAAGCGGAGAAACCCTTGCCTGCGGCACAGGGGCATGCGCCTCAGCTGTGGCTGCCAATCTGAATAAACTTGCCGACAAAATAGTAATTGTTAATCTATTAGGTGGAAACCTTAAGATTGAGTGGTCTGAAAAGGATAACCATGTGTATCTGACAGGCCCTGCAGCGGAGGTGTTTGAAGGGGTAGTGGAGCTATAAATACCTTATACTGATTTAAGTGAAATATCCGCATTGCGTCTATCCAGCCAGATTGGAAAGATATCCGCAATGCGGATATGAACCGTTGTCGGCCATGCAACTTAAGGAAGATTTTTTATGAAAGAGGTTGCTATAGATAATCTGTCTGTATTCTTATTGCCAGCCGTATCATGGCTGCAGTGTCGCAGGGGCGTAGAGGAGGAGATAAATAAAAAACAGAGGATACAGTTTTGAAATCCAAAATAATATTCTTATTCATAGCTGTTCTGTCAATTCTTATTTCAATAGGCTTTTTTAATGGCGTATCATCTATAGATATTGCAAGTCTTCTGACGCTGCTGTTCTCAACCGCATACCTTGCTTATATTGCGGTGTCGTATTTCAAGGATGAACCCCCCTCCTTTTCTGACGAGATTAGCCTGGGACTTCTTTTTCTTGTAACCGCAAAGGCGGCCTTCTTAGCTGTTGCTGGAAATCTTTTAAACCCATATCCCCTCGACATTTTATTCATCATGATATTTGCCTACCTTCAGCCGTTATTACATGCTGTTATATACGCCTCATTCATCTCAGCAATAGACATAATCCCATCGGTTCTTCAGCCTGATAAAGAGGCCTTGCGGCCGGTCTTCAGCCTTCAGTCTGTTTTTGCTGTTAGCATGATGCTCATTACGGCATTTGCTGTTAATGTGGTATCTAACAACGGAAGAAAGGCCAAGAAGAGGTTGGAAGGAATGATTAAAAGCATGCAGACAAGCGCCAGACTTGTAAACCAGCATGAATCTGCGGAAGCAGTGGTACCTGCAATATCCAGAGACGAAACAGAAAGGGTTTCTTCCGACTCTGTCCACAAAGTAGCTGATTCAGTGGCGAATACCTTAGAACTGTTAAAAAAGACCCTCAACTGCCATAATTGCATACTTTTTGAGGCAGGTCACGCTAAGCGTGAAGGCAAAAAAGTGCTTACCATTATCGCATCTGCTGCTCCCGATAAAGATATAAATTATGAAATTGCTAATGAAAGTGCCGGTAATCTCCTGGGATGGATAGCGGAACATAAGGTTCCCCTGCGGATTGCCAATATCAGAGATATAAAAGGTGTAAGTTATTATGGGAGAGATGAAGCTATTAATTCCTTCATAGGTGTTCCTGTAGTGAATGAAAGAGATGAACTTAAGGCCATCCTCTGTGCAGACAGCAAGGAAAAGGACGCCTTTAGTGCGGAAGCAGAGCGGCTTTTGATGCTATCTGCCCATGGCATTTCAAAGCTTTTGGAAAACATTTCCATTCTCCGCAAGATGAGGACAGAGACAGCAGAGTTTACGGCATTCTATGAATTGAGTAAGAAGTTAAGTTCAACCCTCAAGTTTGGTGAAATCCTGGATATTGCACTCAACTCCAGCAAAGAGATTGTTGACTATGATATGGCTGCATTCATCCTTAGAGAGGGTTCAGAGGCATTAAAGGTCGTATCGGCTAAAGGGTTGAAGGCATCTGATGTCATGCATAAGATATTTAAAACCGATGAGAGTATCGCAGGGTTAGTTATAAAAAATGGCAAACCGCTGTCTTTTTCAGATTTTCAGGAGGGTAAAAGAGATATTCAAATATTTCCAGGTATATTCCTGCCAATTCGTTCGGTAATCTGCCTTCCTTTGCTGGTAAAAGACGGCCCTATCGGCGTATTTATAATGGCAAGCAAAAAAGAGAACTTGTTTTCGTCGTATGAAACAAAGATATTTGAAGTTGTTGCAACGAATACTGCTGTTGCGCTATCCAATGCCCGGGCTTATCTGCAGATGGAAAAGATGGCTACGATTGATGGTCTTACTGGGTTGCTGAACCACAGGTTTTTTCAAGAAAGGCTGTCTCATGAAATAGAAAGGGCAGAAAGGTATAAAGAAAGGCTTTCACTGCTTTTGGTCGATATAGATTATTTTAAAAAAGTCAATGATACCTATGGTCATCCGGCAGGTGATAAGATTTTAAAAGACATATCAAAAATTTTAGTTTCGGCCATAAGAAGTGTTGATGCGGCTGCGAGATATGGGGGTGAAGAGTTTGCCATTGTATTGGTTAATACAGCGGGAAGGGGTGCATTAGATACAGCCGAGAGGATTCGTAAAATAATAGAAAATAACGAATTTGATATAGGCGCTGCCTTTATAAAAGTGACTGCAAGCATAGGTGTTTCAGCTTTTCCAGATGATACAGGCTTGCTTGACGATGGCGGCAGTCAAAGGCTTCTCATCTCAAAAGCTGACAGCGCTTTATATACGGCAAAAAGGGAAGGTAGAAACAGGGTATATCTATTTAAAGATGTGTCAGATAGGGTAGAGGATAATAAGGCAGTGTAAGCCCAGAGCGAAGCAGGTCAAGAATCCCTTGCCTATCAATTACATACACAGTGTAATTTAGATAATGCCGCTGTTGAGCTATGGAATAGTTACTGACAAAGGCACGCCGTGTTAGAAAAGGAAAGCAGTGCAGGTAATGATTGTCTTTTCTGAGGTCTCTAATGGGGAAGCCGAAGAGTGGCGGGAAGTAAGACTGTTTGTTTTAGCCTCTTTTTTTAGAGAGATAAGATTCTGTTAAAACCTTAAAGCTTTCCATATCACCCGCCTTCTCTGCGTCTGTAAATTTTTTCAAAAGAAGGGAGGTTTCCTTTTTAAGCCTGCTTTCCATAATCACCTTTTTACAGCAATCCTCCAATATCTTTTTGGGTTCTTCTTTTATTGAAACATCATCGTGAATAGAATTTTTGACCAGCCATGTCTTTGCCTTCTCGTCATGAGCTGCATCAATAAGGGAAGATAATTCTATCTTGCCGCTTCCTTTTTGTAAGACGTCTATAATCAGTCTGCCAGCCTCTTTTAAAAAATCTGTGTTAAATATCTCTACAGTCCTGCTGATGGAGTCATTGTATAAAGAAGGATATGCAAGCAAAACCTTTAATATTTTTTCTTCTGTTTTGCTAAAATCTACTTTATTTAATATTTCATTTGCAGTAGGAATATGGTGGCGCTGTTGGTCTTTAAGTCCTTCTGCCTCTTTACTATAGAGGGGGATTTTAGCTGCCCTTACTGTTGATAAAACTATATCCGGTCCGATATGAAGAACATTGGCAATCTTTTCAATATAGATATCTCTTTCTACTATATTCTTGATATTTGCAATATAAGGCGCAGCCTCTTCTAAGAAGGCGACCTTGTCATGGAGAGTTTCTATATTTAATTTTGCCTTAAGGGAATTCAGAAAGAAATCCATAAGTGGTTTGGCTTTCTGGATATAATGGGCCATCTTAGGGGCGCCCTCTTTTTGGAGAAGGTCATCTGGGTCTAACCCTGCGGGTATGAGAACAACCTTGCCGTGAATATCCTCTTCAAGAAACAGGGGAAGGCTCTTTATAGCCGCTGCCTTGCCTGCTTCGTCTGAATCAAAAAGGGTGTAAATTTCTTTTGTATATCCTTTGAGCTTTCTCAGATGATTTATTGTGAGAGCGGTACCCAGTGTAGCAACAGTGTTTACAAATCCGTATTGGTGCAGCATCAGAAGGTCGAAATATCCCTCTACCACCAGCACAAAGCCTTCTTTGGATGCAACGTTCTTGGCCTGATACATACCGTAAGCAACATCGCCCTTTTTAAAGAGAGGCGATGTGGGGGAGTTTAGATATTTAGGTTCTTCGCTCCCAAGAGACCTTCCGCCAAAACCAATAACCCTTGCTCTAGTGTCCATTATAGGAAACATGATCCTATTTCTGAATCTGTCATAAGAATCTTTGTCCTTTGTGCTTACAAGACCAACCTTTTCAGCTAACTCCAGCGATATTCCTTTATTTCTCAGAAATTTTGCAAGACCGTCCCGCCCTGCCGGCGCATAGCCTATTTTAAAATCTTTTATAATCTCGGGTTTTAATCCACGCTTTTTAAGATACATCTGCGCATTTTCTGCAGCAGGCGATGTGAGGAGGTTTTGGTGATAAAAATCCATAGCCACATGATTGGCTAAGAACATAATCTCCCGCTGATTTTCTTCGTTTGAAGGTTTTGTGTCCAGAGGCATATCTATGCCCAGTCTTTTAGCAATGCTTCTTACGGCCTCTGGAAATGAAAGATTTTCCTGCTTCATCAGGAATGTAAATGCATTTCCGCCTGTGCCGCAGCCAAAGCAGTAGAATATCTGCTTCTCGTCATTTACGGTAAAGGACGGTGTCTTTTCTGAATGGAATGGACAAAGCCCAATGTGATTCCTTCCGCTCTTCTTGAGAGGAAGATATTCTGAGACTATCTGAACAATGTCGGCTCGTTCTCGTATTTCATCTATCTTTTCCTGAGGGATCATCATAATAAATGCAGGTTATGGGTTATAGGTTTTTCTAATCAGCTATCGCCCAATGCCCTCGCCTGTCTTTTTACAATTCTGACAGGTAAGATTTTTCGGGTTATTGATGGCAAATCTGGGCTGCTCTCCAGCGCTGCTTCCCACACATCCAATAAGAGCATCCGCTGTTCATTTGCTTAAATTTTATTGAGAAATTAACATGAAGACAATAAACAAGTCAAGGAGATGTATATGGTTGATATATCTGATCCATAATTTGATGTCCAATAATATGCATTAAATATACAACTTCGGCAGCAAGGTATCCTGCATGTTCCATCTGGGCAGGGTACTTCAAAAAAGGCTGAAAAACGCTACCCTAATGTAACTTTGTCTTATAACACAAAAGCAATTTTATAACAACTGACAAACGGACAGTTGCTAAGGGGGCAATTATTTACTAAGCTGGTCAAAATTTATCCAGGAGAGGTTTGGTTACGCCAAAACAAACAGCGAAGGGCAAGGCAAAAATCCCCTTGCTTAGCGGAAAAAAGGAGGTGATGAACTATAAGATAAAGATGCGTATCGTGAAAGGAGGTGATGAACCATAAGATAAAGATGCGTATCTATGTGAAGAGAAAGGTTTTTATGGTTAGTAGATAATACTAATTAAAACAAGTTTCTAACTAAAAAAGGAGGCATTCAATGGAAGCAAATTTTAAATTGTCAATCTTATCTAATCCATCTTTTGCGGAGTTTAATAAGTTCGTTGGGGTTTATAAATTTGGCGATCCAGTCGCTCTTTTGTTTTCTGCAGCAGAAAGCTTTGTCAATTGCGAGATTTTACATCGTAAAGCGGAAAGGGCAAAAATACTGGATTTGCCGCAAGGATCCGGCGAGTATTATGAAAGGCTTTCTACACTTCATAACACCCAAGGATTACGCAGGCTAAAAAGAGCCAGCATTGCGGTAAAGAAGGCGATAGAGATGTATCCCAATGTCTTAAAAAAAGAGGATGAACTGGTATCGGGTGAGGAAATGAAAGAAATCCTCAAGGACTATGACATAATGATCAAAAATGAAATATTTGAAATGGATTTGACATCTGAGGAGGCCAAGGAAATTTGGGGAGAATATGTTAAAGCGAGGAAAATGACAGATGAAAAGGGGATGAGTGGAACAATAACTTACCTTGGCTTAAAACTCGAAGAATTAATAAGGGCGAGAACTGACCTTAAGAAGGGAAGAGAACATGCTAGTCCTTTGCCGTGGTGGAAGATCGTTATTGTCGCAGTTGCACTGGTAGTCTCTATTGGTGCGGTTGTTTATTGTTATAAGAAGTCAGATTGTAAGTGGGTGTGGGAGATGGTTAAAGCTATCGGAGGAGCAGTGTTTCAAATAGTTAAAAGTGGGTGCTGAATATTTTCTTCTATAATTGCCAAACAAAACAGTCGCCTAAGACACGGCTTTGCGCTGCTCCCGGATTTTATTAGATTTTTAAGCGGTAGTTGTTCCATGCCGCCCTGTGAATTTCGATTGCATTAGGTGGGCGGCATGGAGCAAAATCTGGGGTATCGCTCTGTCTCAGATTTTGATATTAACTCCTCCTTTCTCTATCCCGCCACTCTTGACATATCTGCAATCTGATAGTAAAGGTTTCTAATCATGTTCAGCAATACCAAACGGTTGCGCCGGATTTTTTCGTCATCCACCATGACCATGACCTTGTCAAAGAAGGTGTCTATCGTGCCTTTGAGCGATGCCAATGTTTCAAAAAGTTTTTCGTAGTTTCCCTCTTTTCCGTATTGTTCAATTTCCGGCGCTATCCTCTCCGCTGTTTCAAAAAGCGCTTTTTCATTCACATCTTCAAAAAGAGCGGCATC
Organism: Deltaproteobacteria bacterium; assembly: GCA_016195725.1. Lineage (GTDB taxonomy): Bacteria > Desulfobacterota > GWC2-55-46 > UBA9637 > UBA9637 > UBA10170. The sequence continues at coordinate 32,271 of JACPZB010000020.1, forward strand.
CGGTCTTTCATTTTTGAGATCACCGCCCTTCAATATGTTTGAAACTCTTTTGAACGCAACAACCAGCGCGTTGCACGCAGGATTTTTCTTGAATTCCTCCAGCGCCTTCACCCTTTTTACCGCATCGTTTATGTCATGCCACGGCGCTGACAGCACGGCGTCCACGGTATCAAAGAAATAGCCTTGAGGCATAAGTTGATTCCGCAATCTCTCTTTGAAAAACTCAAGCACATCTTTTTTAACATCAGCAGGCGTTCTCGTAAGTTTGGTATTAAGAAGTGAGATTGATTTGTCAATAATCTTATCTATGCCCACGGGAAAGCCCTTTTCAATTATTATGGCAATTATGCCAAGCGCCTGCCTTCTCAGCGCATACGGGTCTGCCGCGCCCGTTGGATTTTGTCCTACAGCAAAGCAGCCACAGATCGTATCCATTTTATCCGCAATGCTGATAACTGCGCCTGGAATGCCTGAAGGGAGCTTACCGCCTGCTTGGGTTGGAAGATAATGCTCATAGATTGCCCTTGCAACATCCGTGCATTCTCCTGAAATCAGCGCATATTCCATGCCCATGACGCCCTGCAATTTGGGAAATTCTCCGACCATGCCGGATGTAAGATCTGCCTTGCAGAGCATGGCAGCGCGGCCAACCACCATCTTATTAAATAATTTCGGGCCAATGCTGAATGAGTCAAACGCCTTTGGGTTATAGTCTTCCCCTAAAAATTCTTCTACCTTTTCTTCCGGCCTGAATGGTTCGCATTGGTCTAACATTGCTCCAATAAAAACAGCAAGTTCTGTAAATCTTTCCACCTTTTCATACGATGTGCCGAGCTTTGCCTGAAAAACAACCCCTCTTAATTGGTCTACCCTTTCGGTAAGCGGGATTTTTATATCTTTGTCAAAATAAAATTTTGCATCAGAGAGCCGCGCCTTCAGCACCCGTTCGTTTCCCTTAATAACAACCTTGGGGTCTTTTGTCTTTGTATTTGCAATGGTAATAAAATAAGGAAGCAGATTGCCGTTTTTGTCAACAACGGAAAAATATCTCTGATGCTCCCGCATGGCGTTTACAACCACATCTTTGGGAAGGGATAAAAATTCCTTATCAAAACCGCCGCAAAGCGGCACAGGATATTCCACGAGATTGGCAACCTCATCCAGCAGACCATTGTCCTGCAAGACAATTCCTTTGACCGCCTTTGCCTCTTTTTCAATGCCTTTTTGTATCAGCTTTTTCCGCTCTTCCGGGTCTGCAATCACATATGCGGCCTTTGTCTTTTTCAGGTAGTCTTTAAATCCGGTTATTTTAAACGGCTGCGGTTTCATAAACCTGTGACCGCAGGAAGCTGCGCCGGACTTGATATTTCCAACCTTAAACCGAATTATATCTTTGCCGAACAGGGCAACAATCCAGTGGATAGGCCGCGCAAAATATATATCACCACTTCCCCAACGCATGGTTTTTGGGAAAAATTCGCTGCTCGCTATCAGTTTTGGCAGGACATCTTGCAGTATGTCTTTTGTTTTCTTTCCTTTAACTACTTTTCTTACAGAGATGTATTCACCCTTTGGAGTTTGAATAATTTTTAAGTCTTTAATCTTTACTCCCTGGCTTTTTGCAAAACCTTCGGCTGCCTTTGTCGGTTTCCCATGCTCATCAAAGGCCGCGCGCTTTGCCGGGCCTGTTGCCTCAACAACCGTGTCAGCCTGCTTTTCAGCCATGCCTTTTATAAAGATGACGAGCCTCCTCGGTGTTCCAAGGGCGCTGACATCTTTAAAGCCGAGGCGGTTATCCTCCAATGCCTTTTTCAAAAGCCCTTGCATTGATTCAAGGGCCTTTGGAATAAATCCGGCCGGCATCTCTTCTGTCCCTATTTCCAAAAATAGATCTTTAGGCATATTCTCCTCTTTAAAATGTAGTCTGCCCATTTACCCCGTTTAGAGATAAAAGGTTCTTTCGTAATTTAGTTGAAAAGCAGCCTAAAAGCGGCATGTGAATTTTTCAGCCAAAACACATTTGTACATTGCCGATAGAACGGCAGCGCAAAATAAAATCAGTAAAAAATCAGACCCCACTGCACTCGCCTTAACAAAGGCTATGGAAATCTGCCTGCACAGGCAAAATACGAAGGTGCTGGGGTCTCAATGATGCACGGAAGAACCTTGTTTTGGCTGAAAAATTCACATGCCGCTTTCCAACAGAGTTTTTTAAATAAAATCACCTTTTTTACGAAAGAACCGAGATAAATCTCTAACAGGGTAAATGGGCAGACTACAATTATTATAAAAATTATATATCAGGTAACATCCGGCATCTTCAATGCCTTCTTCCTGTAGCTTA
>JACPZB010000003.1 GCA_016195725.1 Deltaproteobacteria bacterium
CTTGCCGCTGCTTACGGCCTTGCCGTTACGGGAACCATGACCCTCACCGGCATTATGATGACATGGATATTCTATCTGAAAAGAAACCGCCTCAAAGCCGCTGTCGCGGCCTTCGTTACTCTAGTAGATGTAATTTTTCTTTTTTCAAACATGTACAAGATTCCCCACGGCGGATATTGGTCCATCATCATAGCCGCCATCCCGTTTGTCATCATTCTCATCTACACCAAAGGCCAGAAAAGGCTTTACCATGCCCTCCGTCCCCTAAATATAGAAACCTTTCTGACCAGCTATAATCAGATATATAAGGAATGTCCAAAGATAAAGGGAACAGCCCTGTTCTTTACACGGAGTATAGATGTGGTTCACCCATACATTGTGCATACCATGTTCAGAAACAACATCATCTATGAAGACAATATCCTCTTCTCCCTTGTTATCCGTGATGAGCCTTTCGGCATCTCAGGGGCGTTTAAAGGCGAGATTGCCCCCGGACTCCGGACATTTCTGATTCAGATGGGATACATGGAGATCATTGATATTGAGGAGATACTGAAAAATGCGGGAATTGTAGAAAAGACGATCTTCTACGGCCTGGAAGATATCTCAACCGGGCACATCATCTGGAAGATATTCTCCGTCATCAAAAAACTTACGCCCACCTTTGTCAAGTTCTATAAACTGCCAACCAATAAGCTCCACGGCGTTGTTACAAGGATCGAGATATAGAATAGGTATGATTTTTTGTCTAAATCCTGTCTTGGAGGGGTGTAACTATATTTAAGCAGTAAAAATAGAATAGCGTAGATTGACAATTTTTGAAGTAGTGTGATAATGTGCTGTCTTATAAACCTTATGATATCAGCGCTTCTGGGTATCTTTATCCTGACAAGGAGATGATTGAAGAATCCCAGCCATAAATGGCGGAGATTCTCCTCGGTAAGGAATTTGTTGTTTGCAATGCTCGACTTGACCCGCCCTTAAAAGGGCGGGATTGCGGCGAGCATTCCGTTCAATGAACCCCGTTAGGTCTAAGAATTAGGTTTATGGCGAGGTTCTTCAAAGTTCCGAACAGTTGGTGAAAGGGGGTCTAACGGGGTGAAGGTCATTATAATAGGGGCAGGGGTTGTGGGTTATACTATAGCAAGAAGGCTTTCCTCTGAGGCTCAGGATGTGGTCATAATAGAAAAGGATGAAAGACGGATTAGAGAAGTGGCAGAAACCCTGGATGTAAAGATTATACATGGCAGCGGCAGCAGCCCGAAGGTGCTGATGGATGCAGGTGTGGAGCGTTCAGACATAGTTATTGCCGTCACTGACAGCGATGAGGTCAATATGATAGCCTGTCTTATTGCAGGCAGCCAGTCCAGGGTTCCAAAGAAGATAGCAAGGATTAGGGAGCCTGACTATGCCAGTTATACCCAGATATTTGAAAAGGATTGCCTTGATCTTGATTTTAATATCAATCCTGAAAAGGCCGCAGCAGAGAGGATTCTCAATATCATAGAGGTGCAAGGTGCCGTAGATGTGGCTGACTTTGCAGACGGCAAGGTCAAGCTCGTAGGTATAAAGCTTACGCCGACATGCGGCGTAGTAGGGCAAAAACTGAAGGACCTAAAGGAGTTTCATCCTGATCATAAGGTTATCATAGTAGCTATTTACAGAGGCAGTGAGACAATAATTCCCGATGGCTCAACAGTTTTTGAAGAAGGCGACCTTGTCTTTACTGTTACTGTTCCCAAAGAAATACAAAACCTTGTAAAACTCCTTGGCAGAAAAGAGAAGGCCGGCAACAAGGTAATGCTGGTAGGCGGAGGCGATATCGGGTTTTACCTTGCCCAATGGCTTGAGAAAAAGGGATTCTCTATTAAGGTCATAGAAAGAAATGAATCGAGGGCATTATTCATTGCAGATAGATTGAAAAAGTCAATAGTTATTAAGGGCGATGGCACAGATCAGAATCTGCTTATAGAGGAAAATGTAAGAGACATAGATACCTTTATTTCAGTTACGAATGATGAAGAGGCAAATATATTGACTGCGCTTTTAGCCAAAAGAATGGGTGCGGGCAGGTGCATATCGCTTATTGATAAGCCCGAGTATCTGTCTATGGTTTCCACCATAGGGATAGATGTGGGCGTTTCTCCTCGGCTTGCGTCTGTCAGCGGAATACTGCAATTTGTGAGGAGAGGGAAAATCTTAGCTGTGACCCAGTTGATGGAGGAGAGGGTTGAGGCAATTGAGACTATCGCTATGGAGACATCTGATATTGTCAGCAAACCTTTAAAGGGGCTCAAGTTTCCTCAAGGGGCATTAATTGGGGCTGTTGTAAAGGAAAATGGCGCTGTTGTGATACCTGAGGGAGAAACATTAATTCAACCAGGCGATAAAGTTATTATCTTTACCCTTGCAAAGACAGTACCCAAGATTGAAAAGATGCTGTTGGTAAAGCCGGAGTATTTTTAATGAGAGTAAAGGTAATTTTATACCTTCTTGGCGCATTTGGTTTTTTCCTCGGTCTTTTCATGCTGCCTTCTGCAGCACTATCGCTTATTTATCACGAAAAAGCTGCAATGGCCATATTTTCCTCGGCGATTATTACCTCAGGCATCGGGGTTATTTTATTCATTGCCTTTAGCGGTCAAAAGACAGAGATTTCGCATAGAGAAGGTTTTGCCATAACTGCAATAACATGGATTGGTGCCGGTTTTTTCGGCGCATTGCCGTATATTTTCTCAGGCGTTCTTCCCGGTTTTGTAGACGCCTATTTTGAATCCGTATCAGGCTTTACTACTACAGGCGCTTCAGTCTTCAAATCTGTAGAAAATCTGCCGCACGGCATACTCTTTTGGAGAAGTTTGACGCACTGGATTGGCGGGATGGGTATAATCCTCTTATCCATGGCCATCCTGCCGCTGCTCGGAATTGGAGGAATGCAGCTTTACAGGGCGGAGTCAACAGGTGTGGGTGTTTCTTCTGATAAAATTGCCCCACGATTGGTTGAGACTATTAAACTATTTGGCCTTGTTTATCTTGGAATTACTATTGCTGAAATAGTTGCCCTTATTTGGGCTGGCATGGGTTCCTTTGATGCAATGATACATGCATTTGGCACCGTGGCAACCGGCGGATTTTCCAATAAAGACATAAGTGTTGAATATTACCACAGCCCGCTTATTGAATCTATTATCACGATATTTATGTTTCTCTCTGCCACAAATTTTGCGCTCCATGCAAATGTCTTAAGACAAGGGCCAAAGGTCTATTGGAAAAATTCTGAATTTCGCTTTTATCTGGGGCTTCAATTAACTGCCATTATTTTAGTTGCAATGAACCTTAGATTCTCAATTTACGACAGCATTGTATCTTCCTTCAGATATGCCTCATTCCAGGTTGTTTCTATAAATTCATGTACGGGTTTTTCGTCTGCTGATTTTGCCAAGTGGCCATCTTTTTCTCAGTTTGCCCTCGTTATATTAATGTTGGTTGGCGGTTCAACAGGTTCTACAACAGGTGCTATCAAATGTTTGAGAATTATGCTGCTGCTTAAGCAGGGATATAAAGAACTTCGTCACCTCATACATCCGCACGCCATTATTCCCATAAAGCTCGGTGATAAAGTTATCCCCACTGAGGTGGTGACAGGGGCGATTGGCTTTACATTTTTATATATTGCCATATTTTTTACTATTTCACTGGCAATGACATTCTTGGGTCTTGATATAGTCAGCGCCATTTCCTCTGTTGCTACAACAATGGGGGGTGTTGGGCCGGGTCTTGGCATTGTTGGGCCCCTTTCTAATTTTAGCGAGATTCCTTATATTGGGAAATGGCTGCTTATATTCTGCATGCTTCTCGGCAGGCTTGAGGTATATACGCTATTGATTTTATTTACTCCAATCTTCTGGAAAGGGTAATACAAACGCAAAATTTTTTTATTTTAAATACGAATGGAGTCTGAAATGTATGATCTCATCATCATCGGCGGCGGTCCCGCTGGCCTTACGGCAGGCATTTATGCGCAAAGGGCAAGACTTAAAACCCTGCTTTTGGAAAAAGAGGTTATCGGCGGCCAGATTGCCGTAAGTGATATTATAGAAAACTATCCAGGTTTTCCGTCAATAAGCGGCGCAGGCCTTATGGAAAAATTTGAGCAACATGCACGAGGCCTGGGGCTTGAGATAAAGCTGACAGATGTTACCGATGTGCAGGATAAAGGCAAGACAAAGATTGTAAAAACCTCGGAAGGCGATTTTATAACCAAGACAGTCATTGTGGCTACCGGTGCAAAACCCAAAAGGCTCGGTGTTCCGGGAGAAAAAGAGTTCACAGGCAAAGGCGTTTCATACTGCGCTACATGCGACGGCCCGTTTTTTAAAGGCCAGAGGGTCTTGGTTGTTGGCGGCGGCGATACTGCGGCAAAAGAGGCTCTCTATCTATCCAGGATCGCAAACAAGATTTATCTTGCGCACAGGCGGGACCAATTGAGGGCTGAAAAAATAATCCAGGAAAAGGTCCTTTCCATCCCAAACATAGAAATGCTCTGGAGCCATGTCTTGAAATCAATGCATGGAAAGATCGGCGTTGAAAAGGCAGTCTTGCAGAATCTAAAGGATAATGCTATAAAAGAACTTGATGTGGAGGGTGTTTTTATCTTCGTGGGCATAAATCCCACAGCGGACTTTGTTGATGTTGAAAAGGACAAGAACGGTTTTATAAAAACCGACCAGAATATGCAGACATCTATTAAAGGTATATTTGTAGCTGGCGATTGCAGGACAACGCCGCTTAAGCAGGTGTCTACAGCAGTTGGAGATGGTGCGATTGCTGCATTTATGGCAGAGAAATTTGTAGAAGATTTGAGTTAAGTTAAATCAAGATTGCTGAAAAACCCCTAAAGACCGCAGTGCAAGCATCTGTTCAGGAGTGGGGACAGGTGCATGGTTACTATTCTGGCAGTGTCCTGTTGAAGTTAATAAGGCTATCAGGGATTTTCTCTGATAGCCTCTAACATAGTGAAAGCAGGAAAATTTATTGGTAGCGGGGACAGGATTTGAACCTGCGACCTTCGGGTTATGAGCCCGACGAGCTACCGGACTGCTCCACCCCGCAATAGATTGTTTATAATAGACTATCATAATAGTAAAGTCAAGTTTTAATATGGTATAAAAATCATTGTATGATACTTTTATTTGTTTGTATTATAAAATTGTTCATTTGACGTCGTAATAAAAAGAGAGAGGAAATATGTGGTCTGTAAAGGTTGTTACGATGTGGATTTTAATTATTGCAATACCTATAGCAGATAGTTGTTTACAATCGGCCATTGCTGATATTTACACCTATACAGATGAAAGAGGCGTTACACATTTTTCTAATGTTCCTACCTCTCCACAATACCGTTTAAAGATACGGGAATTCCATTTTGATTACAAACGGCTATCTTCCGGAGCATATGATAATATCATAAAGGATATATGCTTAAAGTATAGTGTTGACCCATTGCTTGTAAAGGCCATTATAAAGACCGAATCGGATTTTGATCCCGCGGCAGCATCTGTAAAGGGAGCAAAGGGTTTAATGCAGCTTATGCCGGAAACTGCTGATGATATGGGGATTAACAATGTATACGACCCGGAAAATAACATATACGGCGGCGTGAAATATCTGAAACGTCTCATGGGGGTATTCAAGTCTGATGTAAGGCTGGTGGTTGCCGCCTACAATGCTGGCGAGAATACAGTTTTGAAGTATAATAATATTCCACCATTTAAAGAAACTCAAAGATATGTTAAAAGAGTGTTTAAGCACCTTAAGGAATATAAAACGAATAAAGGAAACTACAATTAATTGAACTTGCCCAAGAGTGAAAGTTTGAGCCACATCCAGAAATATACAGCATGGAATCTTCCCAACATAATTTCTGTTCTGAGGATTTTGGCAGCCCCTCTTCTTATTTTGCTTTTATTGTCACCAGATAAAAAAAACAGCCTTACTGCAGCTATTGTCTTTGCTGCGGCATCTTTGACTGATTGGTTAGATGGCTACCTTGCGAGACGGTTGGGTGTTGAAACTACCTTTGGTAGGTTTTTAGATCCATTGGCAGATAAACTGCTTATAGTTACATGCCTTATTATGCTTATATCAGTGGGCGGAGTTCCGGCATGGATGGTGGCCATTATTGCAGGACGAGAAATAGCAGTTACAGGGCTGAGAAGCCTCGCGTCCATTGAAGGGGTTGTGATAGCAGCCGGCAGCCTTGGAAAATACAAAACAGCATTTCAGATAGCGTCTGCTACAGCGCTCATTATACATTACAAATTTTTTGGGATAGATTTTCATACAATAGGCATTATCTTTCTCTGGATTGCCCTTGTTTTTACCCTCTGGTCAGGGATTGACTATTTTGTTAAGTTTTTAAGGAAGGTGACAATTAGCATGTAGCATGCAATATATATATTATTGAAGTCTTATGCCTGTTTCTAACCCTGTTGCCTCTTTTCCATATTTAACCATGAGATGTCCTGTTTCATCAACACAGAATGCTGCATAAACATCTTCAGTTATAGGTTCTTTGAATGATAAGGTAATTATTTTGAGGTCTTTGAGGGCCATGTCGCCCACCTGTTTGATCTCCTGCTTTATAAATTCTATGCCCGATTCAGTTACCCATCTCCTTTCGATAAGATTCTCCGGAACTTCAAATAATTCCAGATATATCTCCTCTTGCGGGCCCAGTGTCATGGCCGGGATCAGTTTAAAGGTCTTTTCTATTGGCAGCGAGTCTCCCTTTTCTAATATCAGTTTATATAAATAAAGAGCATCTTTATTTTTTGTTGTATAGCGAATTGCGTAGCCAAAGGCCAGATGCCTGTCTATGATGATATTTCTTGTGTCATACAGCGCTGCACCCCGAGCCGCTGCAGATAAGGGGTCATGGTCATAAATGGCATTTTTCTCTGCAAGCATCGGGAATATATGCGCTATCTTCTCCTTGAATGATGGTATCTGGGAAGACCCTCCTGTCAGTAAAATTGCATCTATCATATCTTTTCTTATACCTATCTTTTCAGCTTTTTTGAGGATATTTGATAAGGTGCGATCAATAATCTTATAAAAATCATGTTGAGATAGAATGTCTTCAAAGTCTTCTCTTGATACTTTACATATCTTAACTCCATTCCATTCAAATGGCGCCACTCTCTGTTCTGATAGGGCTATCTTAATTTCTTCTGCCTTGAGTATGAGTTGCTGGGGAATATTCTCCTCGGCCATATCTATTTTTTTAGCCATATAGTCTGCGATCCAGATATCTATATCGCGGCCTCCCAGCATTTTAGCCCTGTCAGGTTTTGCTACAACATGAGTTTCATTTATATTTAATCTCAGCGCCATCGTATTCAGTGTGCAGCCCCCGAAGTCAATAAGCATAATTATCTTATCCTGTTCGTCTGCCACCTGATAACCAATTGCTGAGGCAAGCGGCTCTTCAAGAAATACTATTGCCACACCCTTGATAATCCTCTCTAAAATCTCTTTCATATCTTTTCTGTAATTATGAAAGCCTACCGGCACAGTAATATAGACTGCATCAGCCACATTTCTTGAAAATAATGAAAATCTTCCGCTTGTGCCGATTGTTGCTTTCTTAATATACTGGTAAAGTATGCGGATATATCTTTCCATATATTCGTTACTGTTTGGACTGCCGTCCATCAGCATCTTTTTAATATTTACTACAGTATCCTTTCCTACAGCCTCGGAGCCGATAGAATTTGTTTCTGGGTTGAGAAGGGTAGGGATTACATAAGTCTTTCCGTAGAGTTTGGAAATAGGACCTAATGAGATAAAATCAGGCTGCCCCAACCCATGACGCATCATAACAATGGTATTAGTAGCTCCAAGGTCAATGGAGAGGCAGGTTTTTGGCTGAGTATTTTCGCTTTTATGAATATACTGGTTTTGGGAGAGACGGTGATATTCTTTTATAAATACAGGCTGTTTTATTTCCTTTCCATGATAACTATTTCTGAGATTTTCCAGGCGGTCTATCATTTTTTTAACAGTGCTTCTCAGTTCTATAGGTTGAATCCAGGCATGGGTGTAAGGCTTAAGCGTCTCAATAAATCGTATGTCATTTAACTCAAGGCCAAACTCGTCAAGTTCTCTGGCCAAAGCCTGGGCAAATTTGATTTTTGCATACTTTGCCTTCTTAGATTCAGTCATTCTTTTTTGCTCTCCCGCAAGAAAATAATCAATTCTGCCGACCACATCAATATTGTCCAGTCTATGTTTAACAGAATAAAGGCTTAGCGTCTGCTTTATTATTTCATGAAATATATTAAAAAAATCAGATGTTTTAGGCAAATCCTTGAGAATATCAAGTAAAGCGTACTTTCTTGCAAGAGGATCTTTTATTGCAGTTGCTGCATTTAAGACGGCTGATATGGCCAGTTTGTATAAAGGAAGATATTCTTCTGTTTTTGGCAATTCTCTGGCTATATGAATGAGGGCATACTCTCTGTAATACGGCTCTTCTATGTTACCGGCGGCTTCTATGGCCAGCCCGATCGCCTCCTTATACAAACTCAGAAATGCGCCTGTTTTTGGAAGTTCGTTTACAATGCCGAGGAGGGTGTATCTTCTATAAAAACTGTCATCGGATGATTTGGGGAGTTCCCTTGCAATTTCCGACAGCAGTGTCTTTCTCTGTTCAGGTTTATCTAAAAGACCCATTGCCAATCGCAGCGCATGAATGCGGGGTTTGATAAATTCCTCGGTTTTAGGCAGTTCATTTAGAATATGGAACAGTTCCAGCCTTCTGCGTTTTCTGTCTTCTATTTTACTTATAGCATCAATAGCCGACTCAATTGCTTTTAAATAAAGGGGACGGAAGCCGTCTGTTTGGGGGATTTCTTTTAGAAATTCAAGAATGCATGCCCTCTTTTCGTCAGCATGCTCTATTTTATTAAGCAAATCAAAATAGAGATGAAAAAGAGGCAGGGATTCGGATGTCTTTGGCAGCTCCTTAACAGCGCTGATAAGGATGTCCCTCTTTTCCCCTGGGTCTGATGAATTTTCTATAGCATTGGTAATATGTTTTATATGGCCTTCCAATTTTAACATTTTTCGTTTATCTCGTCGGGTTTATCCTGATGCTCTCATATTACTGAAGCCGGTCTTAGTGACAATGCCGTTTTTTCCGATAATGAATTCAACCTTGCCTATCATATAGAAGTCTGCCTCAGTATAAAGGTTGCTGAAGAAATAAAATCTCTGATTTGTTGAGCCTCTTGCCAGCAAAGTTTTCTCTTTTTTTGATTCTTCATATCTTCCATCTACGAGCACATCAATAAATCGAAGGCATGATAGATAATCTGGCCTTTCTTCCAACTCTTTATAAGTAAACCCTGTATATACAATGGTTGAAAGGCCATATGTCTCCCTCGCTGCCTTCAAAAGTTCGAACAGCCCCTTATGCTGCAAGAACGGTTCGCCTCCGCTTACGGTTATGCCATCTATACCGTTTGCAAGATATTTCTTAAATATATCTTTAGGGGAATAGAGATTAAGTATGTCAAATGGGTGCGTATCTGGATTAAAACAGTCAGGGCAGTTCTTGTTACAGCCTTGAAAGAATATTACCATCCTATTCCCAGGGCCGTTTATCTTTGAGAAGGGTATTACAGAATGGATATTAAGAAATATTTCATTCGACATCTTACAATCTATATCTATTTGTCTATCTTTATTTTTACTTCCCTATCAAGCTCGTCCTTTTCAGTAAAGCTTTCCACCTTGCCAAGAATCTTTGCTAAGTGTTCAGCTGCCTCTTTACAGTCTTTGAATATGCTGGAATCTATTTCTACTTTGCCGTCATGGGTTATCCTGATTCGTATCTCTCTATTCATAGGTTTATCTCCAAAAATCTCAAACCTGAGGGTTTGAGTTGCATTGCAGCTCAAGGCTGTAGTCTTGAAAAACCATAACCTTAACCCTTCAAGAGTATCAATATGTCACCGGCTGCCTCAGATTCCTTAGCGATTTCAAAATCCAGCGGCAGATTATCTTTTATAGATTCATATGCGTACAACTGCTTAAATCTGTCTGCAAATGACCTTACTACCCGTGCGTCTCCTCCTACCTCAAAATTGCCAGACTTTTCCTTTGCCATATTTATTATGTCGCCCTGCCTATCTACCTCTATCTTTTCTTTTCTTTCGTTTACTTGGAAGTTTGAGATTTCTCCGCTTATCTTCATTTCTTCCAGCGCTGCGATAATATATTTCTTGTTTGTTAACTCGGTTTTTATTACACTATAGAAAGACATGGTAAACTCCTTATTGGTTTAAAGGGTTGTCATTAAAAAATTTATTCAGTCCATCGCTATTCATCAATATGTCTTTAAAGAGCTTATCAGTTAGTTTTGCCAACACCTCTTTATTTTTTGAAACAGTCTCCTCTGTCTCTGCCTTGGCATTGTCCAGTATCTTCTGAATATCATCCAATATTTCCTTGCCTGATGTCAGTGCATAATCCTGTAATCCTATCAGGCTTGTATTTTTCATGATTTCGCCAAAACCGTATTCCACAACCATCTTTCTTGCTATGGCAGTGGCTTTTATCAAATCATGAGATGCGCCCACGGTCTTTGAGTCATTGCCGCTTATCTCATCCTCAGCAACCATTCCGCCGAGTATGGTTCCAATCTCTTTTTCAAGGTCTCTCTTGGTAAATGTGCTTATAAGGGTTTCGTCAATGGTTATATAGGCGCTGTAATCTTTGTAATTATCTATGCTTATGAATACCGGCGTCTTTTTGAAATGATGCCACATTACAAGTGAATGACCTGCCTCATGGACTGCTATTGCCCTCTTTTCGGCAGGGCTCAACATCTCAGCCCTCTGCATAAAGAGCGAGCGGGAGGCAGGCCTTGCCCTCTGATGGCTCCAGTTTCTAAGTTCCTCTATCTCCTCCTTTTTCAACACAGAGAGGGGAGTGATATTCCTTATTGAGGCGAGGAGCTGCGCCTGAGTGAGGTTTAAGGATGTGAGGCCCTCAACCATGGCATCCGCATCCCTGCTGTCTTTCCCGGTGTGGAGTATATTAAATGTAGTAACGATTGCATCCTTTGCCGCCTGCTCTATCTCGGCGCCTGTAAATCCGTTGCTGTTTTGAGCCAACTCCCTTAAATTGAGCCTCATTGTGTTCTGCGCCCTTTTCTCAAGGTGTATCCTGAATATATCCTCTCTTTCCTCAACGCTTGGCAGGTCAACAAAAAATACCTCGTCATATCTTCCCTTTCTCCATAATTCAGGCGGGAGGTTTTTTGGCTCATTGGCTGTGGCTATGACAAACACAGGTTTTTCCTTTTCCTGAAGCCAGGTAACAAATGTGCCGAACACACGGAGCTGCGTCCCCGAATCACCCTGAAAACCGGTTACGCCTCCGAATGCCTTATCTATCTCATCTATCCAGAGTATGCACGGGCTTACAGCCTCAGCCAATTGGATGCATTTTCTTATGCTCTTTTCCGATTCTCCGACAGTAGAGCCGAATATCCTGCCTACATCCAATCTGAGAAGAGGCAGGTTCCATATGCCTGCAAGGGCCTTGCAGCAGAGGCTCTTGCCTGAGCCAGGCACGCCGATGAGAAGCAGGCCTTTTGGTACATCCAGCCCAAGGGTCTCAACTTTCTCTTTGCTTAAGCGGAAGACATGCTCTCTTTCTATAAACCATTTTTTGATTTCATCTAATCCGCCGATATGCTCTATGGCCTCTTTATGCGGATAATAGTCAAGGGTTTTCTGTTTTTTTATAATCTGCTGTTTTTCATCCTGAATATCAGAGATGCAGTCTTCATTCAAAACGCCGTTATTCAGGCTTACTGCCTTTCTTACAACGCGCCTGATATTATCAAGGGATAGGCCCTGAAGGGATTTGTATAATATAGATCTGGTAGACAAATGCCATTTCTCTGGAATCAGGTGGCCGTATGTTTTAGCAACCAGCTCCTCTATCTCATCATAATCAGGGAGGGAAAGCTCCAGAATAATCACATCTTCCTCAAGTTCAGGCGGTATATCACTCAGGGTCGGGGAGAGGATGCAGACTGTATTGAGAGAGCGGCGTTCTTCGGTGATAGCAGGAAAGTCTCTGAATTTTCTCAAAAACTCATGGGAGTTGAAATAACCCGCTATATCCTTAAGGAGAAACAGGTTATTAATCTCTTCGCTCTTTAATATCTTTTCTTCTATGGTGGAGAGAATCTTCTCCCTGCCCATAGGCTCTCTTTTCTTCTTGTCGCCGTCATAAAGCCCTCTGGATACTGACCAAGACCAGAAATGAAATCCAATTGATTTGCATAGATGTTCAACTATCCGCTCTACCCTGCGTTCTTCAAATGATATGAGCCAGAGTATGGGGTATCTTGCCTCTATATGAATTTTTATCTCTTTTTCAAAGTCTTTTGTATTCATGTCTGATTTTTAAAGTATATGATTATTTAAGTATATATGTCAAATGTGAAAATAATATTGACCCTTGACAAATTATCTACTTTATCTATGATAAAGTAGCTTAGTATTTTGCTTTAGCAGAACAGATAATTTGGCAAGGGTTGACAGGATATTGCAGTGGTGATAAATCTATGCAATAATTTTTAAAAATGAAGATTAAGATAAAAATATCGCGCTGCGATCCGTTGGGTAGAACAGGTTGCAAGCCGTTTCTCCAGGCCTATGATATAGAGGCAAGAGAAGGCATGACCGTTCTTGACGCCCTTCACCTTGTTAAGGATGAACAGGACGGCACATTGGCATTCAGACGGTCGTGCAGAAGCGCCATTTGCGGTTCCTGCGCTGTCAATCTTAACGGCTTTCCAAAACTTGCCTGCAAAACACAGCTTATTCCAGAATATAAGAAAAAAGGGGCGATTATTATTGAGCCTCTTTTCAATTACAGAGTAATAAAAGACCTGGTGGTAGATTTTAATCCTTTCTGGGATAAGATAAACAAAATTGAGCCTTGGCTAAATCAAAAAAATAATCCCCCTTTGCCCCAGGGGGACAGATTTCAAATCTGTCCCCAGAAAGAGGGGATGGAAGGATTGTCATCTGAAAAGAAATGGCAGAGAGTAGACAAGCAGGCGGTCTTAAAAATCGGTAATTCCAGCAAATGTATAATGTGCGGATGCTGCAATGCAGCATGCAATACATTAGAAATAGATAAACATTTTGTTGCCCCTGCCGCCTTGGCAAAGGCATGGCGGTTTGTTGGCGATGAAAGGGAATTGCAAAGACAGAAGAGACTTGTAAGGTTGAGCGGAGGGCATGGGATGTGGGACTGTGTGAGATGCGTCCATTGCACTGAGTATTGCCCAAAAGATGTAGCGCCGCTTCAGGCAATAGAAAGATTAAGGGCAGAGGCAATTAAAGAGGGTATTATAGATAACGATGGCGCACGACATGTAGAGTCTATGGTTGATTCGATAAAGAGAGTAGGTAGGTTGGATGAGGCAGCCATGACCTTCAAAACCCTGGGATTTTTGAGGTCTTTAGGTATGATACCGTTTGGCCTAAAGATGGAAATGCATGGAAAGATGCCTATGCCGCTCATATTTCCGCAGATTGAGAAGATAGAAGAGGTGAAAAAGATATACGAGGAGATAGAAAAGAGAAAGGCCGTGAGCCGTAACCGTGAACCGTAAAAAAATTCCTTAAACGGTCACGGATAACGGACACGCAACACGGTAGTTTATTATGGGCAAAACCTTACAATACGCCTATTATCCTGGCTGCGCATCCCAGGCAATAACCAAAGAGGCAAATGCAACGACCAGAAAGGTTGCAAAAATCCTTGGCCTTAAACTTCATGACATGCCAAAGGCAAATTGTTGCGGTGCAGGCCTTTTGACAGACTATGACTATGATCTTTCTATTGCCCTGAACGCAAGGATATTTGCTCAAGCAGAGGAGATGGGCATGGATATAATGACTATCTGCTCCACATGCCTTATGGTCATGTCAACGGCCAACCGAGACCTAAAAAATGACCCAAAGCTTTTAGAAAAGACAAATGAAGTTCTATCAAGTGTGGGCATAAGATACAACGGGACTATAAAGGTAAAGCAACTCCTCTGGATTTTGGCAGAGGATTATGGTCTGGATAAGCTTAAGACAAAAGTAGTAAAGTCATTAAAAAACCTGAAGGTAGCCCCATTTTATGGATGTCATTCTTTAAGGCCAGCAGATGCCCTCGGTTTTGATGACCCTGAAAAACCGTGGTCATTAGAGGCACTGATTGAGGCGCTGGGGGCAGAGGCGGTGGAATATCATGGCAAGACCAAATGCTGCGGCTTTCAGGTGGATTTGGTTGCGGAAGGCACTGCTTTAGAGATGGCGGGAAAGAGACTTTTAGATGCCAAAGGAGAGGGTGGAAGGTGCATGGTAACGCCGTGCCCATTCTGCCATATAAATCTGGATAATTATCAGGGTATATCAGAGAAAAAGCTAAACCAGAAGATAGACATGCCGGTTTTTCATCTCGCTCAATTGGTCGGCCTTGCCCTTGGCATGACGGCAGAGGAACTTGAGCTGTCAAGACATCTTGTGTCGACCAAGGATATTCTCAAAGAGGCAAATCTGCTCGCTTAATAAAAAAAACTAACTGCCATAGCTCGCCGTAGGCCCCGCCCTGTAGGCGGGGCTTCCTAAGTTCTACCTAAAATTTCTCTCCAAAGATTAATATCTATTCTCATGATAGTTTTATCTTGCCTAAATTGTATTTTTTTTGTAGCATTACTTAAACAATGGTTGTCAATTTTTGAGCAAAATTGGAGGGCAGCTTGAGTCCTTTTATTACTTTTGAAGGCGTGGAAGGGTGCGGAAAGACAACTCAGATGGAGATGCTAAAGGAGCATCTTGAATGGAAGGGATGCCAGGTTGTAGCCACAAGAGAGCCTGGCGGAACAGAGTTGGGCGAAAAGGTGCGAAACATACTCTTAAATATTGATGTACACCCTCTTGCTCCATGGTCAGAGCTTCTGCTTTACTCGGTCTGCAGGGCGCAGCTTGTGAATGAGGTGATTAAACCTGCCCTTAAAGACAAGAAGATTGTTTTATGCGATAGGTTTTCAGATTCTACGATAGTCTATCAAGGCTACGCCAGAGGTTTAAATTTAGAAGCTATCGCACATTTGAATAAGTGGATAACAGAAGGGATAATGCCAAGCATTACATTTATCATGGATTGTCCGCCTGAAATTGGTTTAAGACGTGCATTGGACAGAATAAATACCAGAAAAGAGGGAAATAAAGAAGACCGTTTTGAAAGAGAGAATGTAGAGTTTCACAAAAAAATAAGAGATGGCTATTTGAGGCTGGCCAAAGAATCGACAGACAGGATTAAAGTAATAAACGGAGATAGAGAAATATCTGTTATTCATAAAGATATATGTGGTATAGTTGAAAAACAATTAGATGGGTTATGGGCAAGAGGCAATAGGCAAACCTCTACTAACCCATAGCACCTTGCCTGTAGCCTATCACCCATCACCTGTATTTGTTATGCCATTCCAAGATATTTTAGGTCATGATAGAGAAATGAGCATTTTAAAGAGAGCCCTTGCGAATGACAGAGTGCCCCATTCTTTTTTATTCAGCGGGCCTGACGGATGCGGCAAGCGGCTTACCGCTATTTCTCTGGCAAAGTCGGTGAACTGTTCTGCATCTAAAGACAACCCCTCCTTGATTAAAGAGGGGGAGAGGGGATTCAAAGATGATTTTTGCGGAATTTGTCAAAATTGCAGGAATATAGAAAATCTTTCTTATACCGATGTTTTTTTAGTCGAACCAAGAGAGCCTGAATCAAAAGGCGGAGGAGTAGATCCTATAGCTGGCACAATAAAAATAGATGCCGTGAGAGACATCCAGCAGAGGCTGTCATACAAGGCAGTAAGAGGCGGCAAAAAGGTCTGCATAGTAGATGGCGCAGAGAAAATGAATAAAGAGACTCAAAATGCATTTCTCAAAACCCTTGAGGAGCCTCCTGCTGATTCAATTATCATATTGATTATGAGCGACTGCGCAACCCTTTTGTCAACAATACTCTCGCGCTGTCAGAGGATAAATTTTAGGCCTTTGCCTCAGAACATTCTGATTGAGATGCTCAAACAAAAGATAGGGGTAAGCGAAGATACAGCTATACTTATAGCTTCATTAAGCAGTGGAAGCATAGGAAAGGCATTGAACTTGGATATGGAATTTGTCCTTGGGCAGAGGAAAAAAAGTATAGAAATACTTTCGCACCTTTCTTTGACGGATACTGAAAAACTTTTTAGTCAAGCTGAAGATATATCTAAAAGGGACAAGCCTGTAGAACTACTAGAGTTTTTGAAGATTTGGTACAGGGATATTGCAGTATTGAAGGAGGGGAGGGAGGATTTGGTAGTCAACTCGGATCTCCTCCCTGTTTTGAGGCAACAAGCCGGCGGCCAAACATTTGAGAGGCTCATATCCGGCTTCAAAATGATTCATCAGGCACAGATAGATATGCTGCCGCCACGATATGCAAATAAGCAGCTGACTGTTGAGAATTTATTTATGCAGCTTGCGAGTTGAAGGAGGACGTTAGTGAGGTGGTAATATTTGGACTATAGGATGTTTATTACGGACGGCATTATAACGGCAGTATTTTTTATGTAAGGCGGAGGGATAACAATATGGAACACCCATGTCTCAAAGAGACACAAAGAACAATGAAAATGTCATTGCGAAAAGTGAGCTTCCTCGCCTGTCATTGCGAGGCTAACAAAGTTAGCCGAAGCAATCTCATGACAGGCTCGGAACAGGCTCCGCAATCTCAAAAGACGAGATTCCTCGCTTTGCTCGGAATGACAACAGAGGGCATTTTCAGATGAAAACAAAAATCTTGTTTCTGCTTCTTGCAATAGTCGCAGGGTGGGCTTTGCCTGCCTCTATCGTAGTGCGAGGCTTTAGCCTCGCTAATAGCGACCCTGAAGGGTCGCACTACGGGATTAGCCTCGCTTCAGCAGAAGAAAGGGCGGTTACCATAAAGCCCAAAAAAGGGGCAGACACTGCCGCGCCGTCCAACATCAACTACCATGCCCTCATCATCGGCAGCAACAACTACAAATACCTTCCTAAATTAAAGACAGCCATAGCAGACGCAAAGGCAGTAGAGGACATACTCAAAAACAAGTATGGATTTAAGACAAAGCTCCTCATAGACGCTACAAGA
>JACPZB010000014.1 GCA_016195725.1 Deltaproteobacteria bacterium
CAAATAGATAATGTGGTATCTTTATCTGGATGAGAGCGGCGACTTAGGGTTTGACTTTGTTAATAAAAAGCCATCCAGGTTCTTTACCGTAACAATACTTGTTGTAAAGGGACAGGATGCTAACAGAGAAATAATCAATGGAGTTAAAAAGACATTAAAAAGAAAATTAAATCCTAAGAATAAGCGCAGCAGGATAGTAAAGGAGTTAAAGGGAACAAACACGACTTTGGAAATTAAAAAGTATTTTTATGAACAGATTAAGCATATTCCATTTGAAATATACAGCTTATCTTTGAATAAAAAAAGAGTTTACGAGAGATTGACCAGAAATAAATCACGGGTCTATAACTTTGTTGCTAAAAATGTGCTGGATAAAATGCCTTTTGACAATGCAAATATGAGGATTGCGTTGGTTGTTGATAAGTCTAAGAGCAAGCCGGAAATCAAGGAATTTAATGATTATATCAGACAGCAGTTGGAGGCGCGGCTCAACCCCGATGTGCCATTGGACATATACTCAACCCCGATGTGCCATTGGACATATACCATTGGTCATCGGAACAAAATTGTGGTATTCAAATTGTTGATTTATTTTCTTGGGGGATTTTTGAAAAATACGAGCGTAAAAGAATTGAGTGGTATGAGGTTTTTAAAGAAAAAATAAGATACAACACTATATATCTGCCATAATAAAAATGAGCGCGCCCTGCGGGCTTGTTGCGCTGTGGCTCATGCCAACCGATGGATGGGAGCACCACAGACAACCCACAGCGGTCTTACCGCTCACTCATAGTATATACTATGAGAAAAATTTATGTCAAGAAATTTTATAGGTTTTTATATTCATGCTGAAATCATATCTTAAACGTATATCTGATATTGCAAATAGAGGCGATGCAAGGGAAGAGAGCTACTACTCATGCCTTGAGGAGCTTCTAAAAAATTATGCTGACTCAATAAACAGGAAAAATGTAGACATTACAACCCTGCCGAAAAAGACCGACGCCGGAAATCCTGATTTTAGAATCTGGGACGGAAAACAGCAGATAGTAGGATATATTGAGGCAAAGGCACCGACAGTTGAATATTTAGACCATATAGAAGAAACAGAGCAGTTAAAACGTTATCTTCATACCTTTCCCAACCTCATATTAACCAATTTTTTTGAATTCAGACTTTACCGCAATGGTCAGTTGATTGACAAAGCCCGGATTGCTCGTCCCTATGTAATTCATAAACTCAAGACCGCCCCGCCTGTTGAAAAGGAATCCGAATTCTTAAATCTGCTTGAAAAGTTTCTCTCTTTTTCTTTGCCAAAGGTCTATGATGCCAAAGCATTAGCAGTAGAACTGGCAAAGCGAACCCGTTTTTTAAAGGATGAAGTAATTGCAGAGGAGTTGGAGGAAGAAGAGAAAAAAGGGAAAGGGAACATCCTCGGTTTTTATAAGGCGTTTAAAGAGCACCTTATAAGCGGGCTGACAAAGGAAGACTTTGCAGACCTTTATTCGCAAACTATTTCCTACGGTCTCTTTGCTGCCAGAACCCGCACAGAAAACGGTTTTAACAGAAAACTCGCATACGATAAGATTCCTCGGACAATAGGCATATTAAGAGATGTATTCAGATTCATCTCGTTGGGCGATTTGCCCCGGCAGATGGAATGGATTATTGATGACATATCAGATGTTCTGGCTACAACGAATGTTTATAAGATACTTGACGAGTATTTCAACAGGCACAAAGGCAAAGACCCCATTGTCCATTTTTATGAGACATTTCTTGCTGAATACGACCCAAAGACACGGGAAAAGAGAGGCGTCTATTACACACCGGAGCCTGTGGTCTCATACATCGTTCGCTCCCTTCATCATATCTTAAAAGAGTATTTCAATAAAAAGGACGGCTTTGCAAATCAGTCAGTTACTGTGTTAGACCCTGCGGCAGGAACGCTTACATTTTTAGCAGAGGCTGCGAAGCTGGCAATGGAGGAGTTTACATCAAAGTACGGGGAAGGAAAGAAGACAGGCTTTATCAAGGAGCACATCCTTAAAAATTTCTATGCCTTTGAACTCATGATGGCGCCTTATGCAATAGGACATTTAAAGATGTCATTCCTTCTTGAAGAATTGGGCTACGGATTGCAGGGAGACGACAGGTTCAAACTCTATCTCACCAATACGCTTGAGATGGAGGAGCTCGCGCAGACTGAACTTCCCGGCATGGCATCTCTTTCAGAAGAATCCCATCTTGCAGGCAAAGTCAAAAAAGAGCAGCCTATTCTGGTTATCCTCGGCAATCCGCCGTATTCAGGCCATTCAACCAATATCGGAGATTGGATTTCAAATGAAATAAAGGCATATTATCAGGTTGACGGCAAACCGCTTGGCGAAAAGAATCCAAAGTGGCTGCAAGATGACTATGTAAAATTTATAAGATTTGCACAATGGAAGATAGATACGGCAGGCGAAGGGGTTTTGGGATTTATCACGAATCACAGCTATCTTGATAATCCAACCTTCAGGGGTATGCGTCAGTCTTTGATGCAGAACTTTGATGAAATTTATATCCTTGACCTTCACGGCAACAACCTCAAAAAAGAAAAGTGTACGGATGGCTCAAAAGACGAAAATGTCTTTGATATTCAGCAAGGCGTAGCAATAGCTTTATTTATAAAGAAGAAAGGCGTCAAAAAGAAAATTTCTCATTCTGAAGTTTGGGGCTTAAGGGAGAAGAAGTATAATTGGCTGAATAAAAACGACATAACAACGACCAGATGGAAGGCGATTAAACCAAAATCGGAATTCTATCTTTTTATTCCGAGGGATGAAAGGCTTTTAGAGATATATGAAAGGTATCCAAAAATAACAGACATCTTTCCGGTAAACAGCGTCGGAATAGTTACGGCAAGAGACAATTTTGCAATTGATTTTGATAAGAATGCGCTTAAGAGAAGAATAGCGCAGTTTAGAGATAAAAAATTGCCAGATGAAATTATAGGGCAAACTTACGGCCTGAAAGATAAATCAAACTGGAAACTCAAGGACGCAAGAGAAGCGGTTATTAAAGATGATAATTGGGAACAGGCAATAACAAAAATCCTTTATCGTCCATTTGATGAACAATGGATTTTTTATCACGATGCAGTCATAGAACGTTCCCGTAAAGAAGTTATGCAGCACATGATGCAGGAGAATTTGGCTTTAATAACTCATCGGCGTGAAGAACTTGATGTCCCTTATACTCATGTTTTAGTGACAAATTTAATTTCAGAACACGGTTGTTTATCATCAAAGACTACAAATTATCATTTTCCTCTCTATCTGTACACCTCTACCAAAAAACCCAAAAAGCGGTCTTTTGGCAGCACCATGACGCTCTTTGAACCAGAGGCAGAATATGCTGTAAAAAAACCGAACCTGTCTTCAGCGCTCATTGAAAAATTAGCAAAGGATTACAGGAAAACGCCAACATCAGAACAAATCTTTTATTACATTTACGCTGTTCTCTACTCAAACACCTATCGTATAAAATATGCCGAGTTTTTAAAGATAGATTTTCCAAGGCTTCCTTTTACAAAAGACTATAATCTCTTCAAGAAGATGGCTGAATATGGAGAAAAACTTGTTGGACTGCATCTTTTAAGGGCATCGGAACTTGATACACCGGCTGCAAAATTTCAGGGCAAGGGGAATGATAAAGTTGAAAAGTTGAAATACGAAAAAGGCAAACTCTCTATAAACAATGACCAGTATTTTGAGGGCATACTGCCAGAGGTCTGGGAATATCGGATCGGCGGCTATCAGGTTCTGGATAAATGGCTCAAGGATAGAAAAGACAGTGCGCTGTCTCTTGATGATATAAACCGACCTGCACACCTCTTTTTTTACCGATGCCGGCGAAGTCAAGGCTGTGCGGGGCGTCAGCTTCAGCCTTGAAAAAGGCAAGACACTAGGTCTTGTGGGCGAGAGCGGGTGCGGGAAGAGCGTTACTGCGCTTTCTATTATGAGGCTTGTCTCCTTTCCAGGAAAGATTGTAAAAGGAGAGGTTTTCTATAAAGAGAAAGACCTTCTCAAGTATTCTGAAGATGCGATACGAAAGATAAGGGGCGCTGAGATTGCAATGGTGTTTCAGGAACCCATGACATCCTTAAATCCTGTGCTTACCATCGGCAATCAGATTTCCGAGGCCATTTCTCTGCATCAAAATCTATCTAAAAGCGAAATTAAAGATAAAACCATAGAGATGCTTAGGCTCGTGGGCATCCCTTCCCCTGAAAAGAGAATCAAAGACTATCCACACCAGATGAGCGGCGGTATGAGGCAGAGGGCGATGATTGCTATGGCGCTTTCGTGCAATCCAAGCCTGCTCATTGCGGATGAGCCTACCACAGCGCTTGATGTTACCATCCAGGCGCAGATTTTGGAATTAATACAGGGTTTGCAAAAGCAGCTTGATATGGCAATGATTTTGATTACCCACGACCTTGGCGTGGTTGCAGAAACAGTAGATAATGTTGCGGTGATGTATGCAGGAAAGATTGTTGAATACACTGATACAAAAACCTTATTTGCAGAGCCGATGCATCCTTACACGGTCGGACTTCTCAATTCTTTGCCGACAATGGAAAAAGAGGGCGGGGCATTGAAAACAATTCCGGGATCGGTGCCGGGGCTTCTGAATCTTCCGGCAGGATGCACTTTCTATGACCGATGCCCCAAGGCGGACTCAGGTTGCACTGAGCATGAGCCGGAGTTGGTGGAGGTGAAGAAAGGACATTTAGTGGCGTGTTATAAAGCATAGAGTCAGAAGAAAATGAAGTAGGGCGGCACTGCCCACCGGATGAGGAAGATGAAAAAAGGAAGATAAAAGGATGAGAAAAATAAATCCCCTTTTTACTTCCGTATAATGATTTTCTGATGGATTTAAAAGATGCCCTATTGAATTTTTATTGAACCTCCGCACAGATTGACCTACAATTCAGTAAAAGATGCATATAGGTATAAAAAGGAATGTTGGGCCCAAGAGGAGAGATTATGAAAACACGGCTTGTAATTCTTGCGCTGGTCTTGACTGGTTGCGCAAGCACTGGAGTTGTCCCCATGGACAAGGATACATACATGGTGTCCAAAAGAAGCGCACAGGTCGGTTTTGGCCAGGCTGATGGCGCGAAGGCCGATGTGTACCGTGAGGCAAACGAGTTTTGCGCGAAGCAAAACAAGAAGGTAGAGACTGTGACACTTAACATGACCAACTCTGGGTTTGCCAGACCTGCAAGTGCCTCGCTGCAATTCCGATGCGTGAGTGAT
Organism: Deltaproteobacteria bacterium; assembly: GCA_016195725.1. Lineage (GTDB taxonomy): Bacteria > Desulfobacterota > GWC2-55-46 > UBA9637 > UBA9637 > UBA10170. Next base: position 5,307 of record JACPZB010000014.1, read on the forward strand.
AGCGCCCCAAAGTAATACGCCCAATTGGTCATTCCAGCAGATGCTTTCGGTACGGCTGAATTCAAACGTTATGTCTAATCAATTAAATACAATCTACCAGGGGACACTATGGCAGGAAAACGAAAGATGGGAAGCATATCAAAAGCCCATAGAGCAATCCACCCCCTTAATCCCCCGCCAGCGGGGAACAGAAAAGGGATAGCTCCCCACCAGCGGGGGGGCATATTCTTCGCCAGAGGCTGGCAAGCGATAGATGAGCCGATACTAAAACATTATGCAACTTCTCACACTAAATAACATTACAAAACACTTCCCCGCCCGCGGCGGGATATTCAAAAAAACGGACGGCATTGTCCACGCCGTTGACGGGGTGAGTCTTTCCGTAAGCAAAGGGGAGATATTCGGTCTTGTGGGCGAGAGCGGGTGCGGGAAGTCTACGCTCGGCCGTGTTGTTGCAAGGCTTATTGAGCCGACAGCAGGCAATATAATCTTTGACGGCAAAGATATAACCCGCTTAAAATCAAAAGAGCTTAAATCTGTAAGAAGGGAATTGCAGATTATCTTTCAGGACCCTTATGCGTCGCTCAATCCGAGGATGCCGGTGGGAGAGATTATCGGGGAGGCGCTTACCATTCACGGCATTGCAAAGGGTGCAGAAAAATGGGAGAGGGTTGGTAGACTCATTGATATTGTCGGCCTTCCCAAAGATTCCCTATACCGTTATCCTCATGAGTTCAGCGGCGGTCAGAGGCAGAGGATCGGCATTGCGCGGGTTGTTGCCCTGAATCCGAAATTTATCATTGCCGATGAACCCATATCCGCTCTGGATGTTTCAATCCAGGCGCAGATTATAAATCTGTTCAAAGATTTGCAGAAGGAGTTTGACCTGACCTATCTCTTTATCGCCCACGATTTGAGAGTTGTGGAATATATCAGCGACAGGGTTGCGGTCATGTATCTTGGAAGGATTATGGAGATAGCGACATCCGCAGAGATTTACAGACATCCTGTGCATCCATATACAGAGGCCTTGTTGTCAGCGGTTCCTATACCTGACCCGCAAAAAAAGAAAAAGAGGATCATCCTCAAGGGCGAAATACCAAGCCCCATCAACCCACCTTCCGGATGTGTATTCCACACAAGGTGTATATATGCTCAGGAACAATGCAGGGTGGAAGCTCCGTTATTAATGCCGAGAACAGACAACAGAGTTGCCGCCTGTCATTTTCCGCTTTAGTTTTAAAATACTCATTGTGATTTTTATCACTGTCAAATACTTTCAAGGAGTATTATAATTGCGTTAATTTTTTTATGGGATAGCAGGTGTCAAATAAGACGCGCATATGTTTGTTTTAATGATCCTTTAACTTAGTTTTTTATACTATTTATAATGAAACAAATGAACAGCAAAATACTAATAACAGGGATTGGGGGACCAGCCGGAAAGAGCGCTGCAACCTATTTTAGAGAAAAGGATTTTTTCATAATCGGCACTGATGTGCGGGAGGTGAATCTAAAAGTTGATGCCTTCTATGTTGTGCCATTAGCTGTTGAACCATCTTTTTCACCGGCATTGGTGAATATCATTGCAAAGGAGAGACCTTCCCTTTTTATTCCTACAGTAACAGAAGAACTTCCAACAGTCTCTGGGCTTAAAAAAGCAATAGAGCGATATAACTGCGCTATTTTTATTTCGCCGCCCGAAGCTGTGGATATAGCAAATGATAAACTTAAGACAGCTTTATTTATGAAGCAAAACCATATTGCTGTGCCAAAAACATTTGATGGGGCAAGCCCGAAAGAGCAGGTTATAAAGGAGCTTGGCCTGCCGCTTCTATCAAAGCCTTGTTTTGGAAGGGGAGGGCGAGGGGTTACATTATACAAATCTGCCGAAGATGTCCATAATGAGAAAAGGGAAGGGCTTGTTTTTCAGGAATTTATACCGGGCGAGGAATTTGATGTGAATCTTTTTGTAGATAAAGAAGGCAAAGTCCTTACTGCTGTTGCACTAAAAAAGACGGTGCTTAAAGATGGACTGGTAGGAAATGCACTTGAAGTAGAGAGGGTATTGAGGGATGATGTGATTGAATTGAGCAGGAAGGCTGCAAAACTCCTTGAGATGGAAGGGCCTCTTGACTTTGACATACGTTTGAGAAAAGACGGAACACCTGTGCTTTTAGAGATTAATGCGCGTCTGGGCGGCAATGCATTGTATGCAAAAGAAGTTCTTGATTGTTTAACCCAGAAAATGCAATAGCATTTTCTGGCAAATGCAATCTTTGGCCAAATACTGCGTCAAAGCTGGCTGTCTAAATACTCACATACCTAAAAGAGTATGCTCCGTTTTATCCAGCCAACTTTTCCTTGCCTTTGGCTCAAATCTTGCGTTTGCCCCGAAAAATAAAAACTAAATACATTTTTTGAGTTAATGAGTTCACTAAAAAAAGGAGGATGAATCTATAATGAAGGTGATTAATTTTCTACTGGTAGCGGTTGCGATATTCCTATTTGCAGGGATTGTCTACGCAAAGGATGACTCATACACAGAGGCTGAGATGTTGTTTGAGGCAGGTGACTATGCAAAGGCAGAAAATATATTAAAGAAGATTATTGCATCTGAGCCAAATAATGCCAGATATTGCCAGCTTCTCGGTGATGTATACAGAAGGACAGGAAGGCTCGATGAGGCGCTTGCAGAATATAAGAAGGCTAAAAAGATTGGCGGAGAAAACGCCGAATTGTTAAAGAAGATAGGCACAACTCAAAAATGGATGAGAAATTATGATGATGCAGCAGCTTCTTATAAACAGGCTCTTCAATTGAATCCAAAAAATGAAGAAGCCAAGGTTGACCTTGAGGCCCTTGAGCTAAAAAGAGGACTCAGGTTAAAGGCAATGGCTGGGGGATGGGAAGCGGATTATACAAAGGAAAGCTACGAAGCCATGCTGTCTTATGGTGGTATAGATAAACTTGACCTTAATGCAGGCTACAGTTATGCTGACCAGGTGTATTATACAAGGCATAAAGTCTATGCAAACGGTTATTTGTTTTATAACCCAAATTCATACCTTAAGCTGAATCTTGCATATAAAGACTATAATTATCCGGTAGACCCTGCGGTGCAGAAGCCGAACCCTGATTCCAACGCATATGACATTGTTCCAATCATTGAACTTGAAGTCTCTCACTGGCTCAGAAAAGACCTGAGGGGCACTTTGACTTATGAATATTTCAGGCCGAGTTTCTTTTATGATAAGGATTCCACGGCAGATAACCAAAAGGTCTCTGCTGAGCTATACTATACAACGCCTCTTGAGTATTTAAGGCTTAAGCTTATGTATGCTGTACTAAAAGATCCTGATCCGAAAAGGACAAAGATTAAAGGGAGGGGCCTCAATATGCCGTTAGGTACTACCGCTCCAGCAACAGATATCCAGTACCAAACCCAGTCTCTCCTTGGCGTTGGTGCTGAATATGTACGGGGCAAGTGGAATGCGGAACTCAAATATCTGCCTAACAGAGATTTGGACAGCAGTTACAAATACTCGCTCTTTGCAGGGGTCGGTTATGAGTTTACGGATAAAATAACAGGCAGATTTGATTATGTGTATGATGAATACTCTTCAGAAAGCAACTATTCAGGTAAAACGGCAAAGGTATATCTTGCATCCGTTTTTTATAAGTTAAATCCTTCAATTGACCTTGGTGTAGGTTATAAATTTATTAACCTGCCAACGCAAAACGACAATGCAGGTTTTTTAACCATTGCCTATAAAACAGGTTTGGGGCTTTAATGCCTGCACTTTTTTTTGCAGCCCTTTTACTTCAGGCTACTTATCTAGACCTCTATAATGAGGGGCATAAGCTGTTGGATGCCGGGAAGTTTAAAGAGGCGGAGCTTGTGCTTAAAGACGCCGCCTCTTCAAATCCCAAACATACGGCTGCGCTTTATGACCTGGCACAGGTATATGTAAAGCTCAAACGCTTTCCTGAGGCAATAGAACTGTATCTGCAAATCATAGAAATAAACCCCAAAGACATCAATAGCCGCAGTCATCTGGCCGAGCTATATTCATGGGTTGGCAATTATGACAAATCCATTGTGACTTACAGGGATGCCCTTGAGCTTGACCCCGCAAATGCAGGTTTAAAGACAGGGCTGTCAAAGGTCTTAAGATGGTCCCACAGATATGATGAGGCAGAAAGGTTTTACAAGGAAGTTCTTCAGCTTGATCCTGAGCACCACGAAGCGCTGAAAGGCCTTGCTAAAACATACTCAATGACTGGAAATCTGGAAGGCGCGGTTGAAATACTTAATAAGGCTATAAAACTTTACCCCAATGACGCAGAAGCGCATAAAGAAATGGGCACTGTGCTTGCATGGCAAAAGGATTATAAAGGTGCGATTTTATCGCTCAAAAAATCTATAGAGCTGTCTCCGGACTATGCAGATGCATACCGCACCATGGGTGATGTGTACCTGTGGATGAAGTCTTATCAGCATGCCATAGATTCATATAAAAAGGCGGCTGATATAGAGCCGGATAATATAGAAAATTATCTTTTACTTGCGAGGTTGTATAAGCAGATTGGAGATAAACGTTTAGCGGAGGAGTCAATAAAGAAGGCATTGAGGATTGCCCCTGCCGACACACAGGCGGTTGATTTGCTCCATGAATTGAGAGGAATGGATGAATATCGGCTTAAAGAGAAGGCAGGAGATATTGTTGAAACATCTGCTTTTATATTTGTTCTTGTGCTATTGTTTTTTACTTACAGAAGCAGGCGGCGCATGCTTATTCGTCGGCATAGATTGTATCTTTATTTTGTCAATTTGATGCTTCCCGTCCTTATTTTAATTACCTTAACATCATTCTTCGTCAAGGGCAGCCTTTCTGAATGGATTGATGGCGATGTGATAAAGGATATTACAGAAGCGATCCTTTTTTTTGCAATGGGAATCTCTTTTCTTGCGCTCCTTTGGACAGAACACAGGCCGCATGAGTTTATGAAGATGGTTATACTTGCTGTTGGCGCGCATCCTGATGACATAGAACTTGGATGCAGCGGTTTTATCATGAAGGCAAAGGATAGCGGAGCAAAGGTCTATGCTTTGACCATGAGCAGAGGTGAAAAGGGCGCTGGAAAAGATGGCAAAAGGGAAGAGGAATTAAAGCGGGCAGCCAGATTTATGGGATTAGATGATTTTTGGATTCTCAGTTTTACGGATACAGGGCTTAAAGATTCTGTAGCTCTGATGAAGGATGCGATAGAGGAAAAGATAAAAGAGACAGGGGCAACGGTGCTTCTTACACACACAGCTATTGACATCCACACAGACCATCAGGCGGTGTTTGAAGCGTCAAAGGTTGCTGCAAGAAATATATCAATGCTCTGCTATGAAGATGTCGGCACCCCGCGGGAATTTGTCCCCAATTATCTTGTTGATATAACCAATTATGTTGAAGACAAGATGAAGCTTGTAACCTTTCACAAGACGCAGGAAGATAAGACATACATGGACCCTGAGTTGATTAAAGGAAGGGCGGCGCACCGCGGTATTCAAGGCGGCATCCAGTATGCTGAGGCATACAGAATCCATAAACTCTTACAATGACAACTATTTTAGTCCTGAGCATATTTAATTCCTTTGGCATCATTATCTTCTTTTTGGGCATTCAGGGCATCCTGTTTCTGCCGCTTACTATTATCTACGAATATTGGAAAAAAAGGGCATTAAAGATTATCCCTCTTTTTAAAGGCAAGGTCAGCGTTTTAATCCCCGCATATAACGAAGAGATGACCATAAAGGCAACGGTAGCCTCTATTCTTGCCTCTGATTATCCATCTTTGGAAATTATTGTAGTCAATGACGGCTCAACCGACTCAACAGAAGAGGTTATTTCGGATTTTATAAAACAGGGCAGGATTAAATATATAAAAAAGCCGAACGGAGGCAAGGCAAGCGCCCTCAACAGAGGGATAGAGGCTGCACAGGGAGATATTGTTATCTTTACCGATGCGGACAGCCTCTTTCTGCCTGATACAGTCAGGAAAATGGTCAGATGGTTTGGCGACCCTTCCATAGATGCTGTATGCGGCAATGACGCGCCTCTTCATCCCGCAACGGCGATACAGAGGTTTCTGACAGTTACAACCCATATTGGCACAGGATTTGTCCGCAGGGCTTTATCAGTCATGCGTTGCCTTCCTATTATTACGGGTAATCTTGGAGCTATAAGAACCGCTGTATTAAAAGAGCTAAAAGGCTTCAAAGAGATTTGGGGAGAAGACCTTGAAATTACATTCAGGCTCTATAAGAACAGAAAAAGGATTATATTTGACCCTGGCCCAAAGGTAATTGCTGAATGCCCTGCTACAATTCAGGGATTATGGCGGCAGCGAATAAGATGGGTCAGGAGTTATATTAAAATAGCCTTTCTCCATAAAGATCTTTTCTTTAATGCCAGATACAGCCCATTTTCATTTTATCTGCCTATAAATTTCATAAACATGACGATAGTGCCGTTGCTCCAGATTATAATATTAGCCCTTATACCCTGGGCGTACGCAACCGAACATCTGTATTTTACTGACACCATAGAAATTCTGGCATTTCTCGGCGTGGTCTTCTTTTTTATAATAGCAGTGTATTCCATTGTCCTGGACAAAAGTTATTACGACCTCATATATCTTCCTTACGGTTTGCTCATCCTTCCATTTTCATATTTCTATAATTTTGTTGCCGCATATTCCTGGTGGAAGGAACTGCAGGGGGCTGAAGAGATATGGGAGAAGATAGAAAGGAGAAAGATAATTGCTATAAACAGCAGCGGATGGAAATATACTGTAGTTGCCATTCTGCTGATTATTGCCTCATCTGCCGGCACATATTATTATATGTCGCATGTAAAGACAGAGCCTGTTTATAAGCCGGCATTCAGCCTTGGTCTTTCAACACACTTTGATGCATGGGGAGACTGGAGAAAGGCAATATCAAATATTACAAACCGCCCTGATGTCGCTATGGCAAAGGTAGTTGGTGTAAGCGCAGGAAGGCCGGAATGGGTTTATTTCAAATGGAAGGGGCATGAAGATGTATGGTCAAATCATCAGAAAGGGGCCAAAGAGGATATGCTTTTAAAAGCTACGGCAGCCTTCCACAAAAAGGGCTTTAAGGTTGCAGCGTTTATTGACATCTATGGTCCGGAATATATAAAAAAGCACCCCGATACCGCTGCAATTGGTTTTAATGGGCACAAAAACCTTGAACAACTTAGCTTCATGGAAATTATAGAGGGTGAGTATGGGAAACTTATTCTTGAGATGCTTGAATATGTCAGCAAGGAGTATCCTGTAGATATAATAAATCTTACTGAGATGCCGTATTATACATATTCATATAACAGGGAAGACCTTCAATCGTACAAAAAGTTTAGCGGAAGATCAGAATGGCCGAGGAGTCCAGATGGCTCTATAAATAAGGATAACCCCTCTATCTGGGAGTGGAGGTCTGCCCTTATGGAAGGATATATACAAAAGGTAACTAAAATCACCCGCAGATACCAAAAGGAGTTATATGTAGATGTGCCTGTAAGTTGGAATAATTTTAATCAGAACGGCAAAGAAGCAGGCCTTGATTATAGACGTGTATTAAAACATGCTGATAATATCGTTGTATGGAACTACTTCCATCTGGAAAATTTGCCGCCAACAGTATCGGAATCGCTTTCAAGATACCTTGTTGAAAACTTTCCAATTAATTCTTTCTACATATCGCTTGGCCTTTGGGGTAAAAAGGATAATCTGGGGCCAAAGGCATTTGCCGAGGGATTAAAAAGCACCCTGACGGGCGGGGCAACAAGGATATGGGTAACGCCTGATTCGCTTATAACAGACGATCATTGGAAAGAGCTTTTATACTATCTAAAGGCAGAAAAACAGTGATTGTATTTATTGATGCCAAGAGGCAGGAGGAGGTGGTAGTTTATCTTCCTATAACCTTTACAGTGCTGGCCTGAGGACCTTTTTCTCCCTGCTCTTCTGAGAAATGCACCGCTGTACCGACTTGAAGACTTTTAAAATCGCTGCTCACAATACTATTTTCATGAAAATAGATTTCTCGGCCATCTATGGTAGTTAGAAAACCATAACCTTTATCTGGAAACAGCGCACTTATCCTGGCGTGGGGAATTTCCTCGTGCCTTTTTACACCGCCCCGCTGTTTTCTGCCATAGTCTTCCAACTGGCGGCGTGCTGCATCAAATGCGTCTCTTATTGCCACATAGATGTCCTGATTAGGTTCGCGTTTTATTGCCAGCTCTCCGCCAGGCACTGTCATGTAGATATGCACATCATACAATATACCCTTATGTTTATGGCGGTGGGGAACCTCCACCATTACCCTGCAACGCATAATATGGCTATAGAAGTCATCAAGTTTTTCTGCCTTTTCCCGGATATGTCCTTGTATAAGTTCAGTAAGCTCAAAATTTCTGGCGGTAATTTGTAATTGAAGTTTCACCCTGTTGGACCTCCGTTCATCTAAAATTTTAAAGAATTTTGAAGAACCCCGTCATAACCCGTTATAAATATAAACCTCATCAGGTCTAAGGGGGTTAATATACTGTCAAAGACCTCTCTTATAATCCCCACACCAAGACTTTTGGTGCAGGGGTAAAGAATATCTACCATGTATGGCAGAGCTCTTCAATGATTTTATGATTTCGTCTATTCTGCTCCACAAAAACTATACAGCCCCAAGGTTTAATACCCGGGGGCAGTATCTTATGATGAAACCGCTCTCTTATTTACATCTCTTATTTATTTTTTCTTTGCTGGCTCAGCAGCCCTTTCACCATGTGCTATTGCCTCTTCAGCGTGCTTGACAGCCTCTTTTGCATGTTCTATAGCCTCTTTGGCATGGGGGTCGCTGGTTTGCTCAAGATGCTTGATGGCCTCCTTGACATGCGTTATTCCTTCCTTAACATGTTTTACCCCTTCTTTGGCATGCCCTTCATCTCCAGCCAAAGATGTCATGGGATTGGTCATGCTGAATGCCGCTGCCGCAAACAAAGATAGCGCCAGACTTAACTCCATTCTCCTTCTCATTGATAACCTCACTTTAAAATACTTTGAAGCTCTTTTAGTATAGCCAAACCTTGCTAATTGTCAAGGGTTGTATAAAAGGTTTTTGGCATTGGCTAAATGATAAACAACTGCAATGTGTGTCATCATAAGTTTAGACGTTGATAATAAAAGGGATTAACCGTTGTGGCTACTCCCCTTTATTGTTTTTCTTCTGTGTAAAGCTTGGTATATCCTGATGTGTTGAGAATATCTCTTCAAAGGCCGGGGCTACCTCTTTAAATGCCCTCATGACCTTTGGGTCAAAATCATCCGGCAGAGTCCTGCCGTCTCCTTTCGTTATAATCTCATAAGCCTGTTTATGTTCCAGGGGCGGTTTGTATGGCCGCTTGCTCATTAATGCATCGTAGACATCGCATATCATTACGATTCTGCCTTCTATAGGTATTTTCTCGCCCTTCAGCCCCTTTGGATATCCCCCTCCGTTCCATTTTTCATGGTGATAGAGGGCGATGCAGGCCGCCATCTGGATGTTTGGATGGGAGGAGCCTGCAAGCATTTTATATCCGATGGTTGTATGGCTTTTTATAATCTCAAATTCTTTTGCGGTCAGCGATCCTGTCTTCAGGAGTATTTCGTCGGGTATGCCTATCTTTCCTATGTCGTGCATCATGCTTGTCTGGCCTATTGCTTCAACAAAATCCTGCGGTATATTCATAGCCTCGGCAATCTTTTGCGAATAAAAGCCTATCCTTGCAATATGAACGCCTGTATCAGTATCTCTGTATTCGGCAACCGTTGTAAGCCTCCTAATTGTTTCAAGGCTGGATTCTTTGAGAGCCTTTAATGCGTCGTTCAGTTTTCTGGTTCTTTCGTTTACAAGTTCTTCCAGCAAGGTCTTGTAATTTTTCTCAAGCTCTATAGTCCTTTTATACCTTAGGGCCTTTTCAATTGTAATAAAAAGATATTCACCCCTGTACGGCTTTATAATAAAATCAAAAGCGCCTTCTCGTATTGCGTCTATAGCGCTATCAAGTTCTGCCTCTGCAGTCATCAGGATTACTGGTATAGCGGGATATAGTTTGTGAATCATTCCGAGCAATTCAACTCCAGTAATGTGAGGCATTTTAATGTCGCTTAACACGATGTCAAACAGCTCTATCTGCATCGTGTTTATAGCATTGCGTGGGTCATTGCAGGTAGCAACAGAATAGCCCTGGCCGTCAAGTAACGCAGCAGTGGCGCTCAGGACAAGTGGGTCATCATCAACAATTAAAATAACACCCTTTTTTTCCTGTTCCATGAATAATCTGCCTCCAACAGTTTTTCAAAGGCCTTTCTCTATGACAGCAACCTTCGCATTTTATTTGTTCAGAATCCCTGTATCCTTCGCAACAATTTCAGTAGGAGGGTGAGATTGAGTTATGAAGTAGAAAAATTGTTGTTTAAAATAGTGCGCATCTTTTTAGTTCTTGACTGAATAGGAATATAGCAGAACGCTTATATCTGAGACGGTAAACATTTATCTTTCTGGCGGGCGCGTTTAACGTCCCTGCACCAAGCTATACTTGGTGGGCCGCGGGGGAGTCGAACCCCCGACCCGCTGATTAAGAGTCAGCTGCTCTGCCAACTGAGCTAGCGGCCCGTGAAGGATGAAGATATTTGGTAAAAAGGCGGTTAAATATAGCAAAATCAATATTGGTCGGTCAAGCGGAAAGAGATGACCCAAAAATAGCGATTGATTTTCGGGAAAACTGGCAAGTTGTCCCCGACTGAATCTATCGGGGACAGCGGACAATTTTTGCGACGAGCCCTCCCCCTTTATCCCCCTCATGGAGGGGGACAGGGGGAGGATACGGTGAGGAGAAAAAATTGTCCGATAACAAAGTCGGGGCACCCAAGCAAAGCTTGGGTCGGGCAAATCGGCTGGTTCCACTTGCTGCGAAGCGATTGCAAGTGGAAGATGTAAAATAGCGAGGTTTTTAATCGCTATTTTACGGAGGAGATGAGGAGATTAGCCCGTATTCCTTAAACCGCCGGCAACGCAATTGACACTCATTATGAAGGTTGAAATCAGTTTTTCCCTCTCGTTCCCTCGTATTTTTCCATCCCGCAGCCTCTTTAAGAGCACAACCTGAATATAGTTTACCGGGTCTATACTCGGTCGTCTCATCTCTATCGACCTTTGCAGGAACAGATCGTTATCCAGTATCCTGCTTTGTTTGGTAAGATGCAAAATCATTTTTACCGTGAGATTAAATTCTTCAAGTATTTTCCCATATATTTTGTGTCGTATCCGCTTGTCTTTTACCAGTGTTGAATAAAGCTGTGCTATGGTCATATCGGATTTTACAATGACCATCTGAATATTATCTATAAGATTGTTGAAAAACGGCCATCTTTCATACATCTCCTGAAGAAGCCTTCCCCGTCTATAGTCTTTTCCTATGAATGCCTTGAGAGCAGAGCCGACCGGATACCAGCCTGACACAATGTGTCTGCTCTGATTCCAACTGAAGACCCACGGTATTGCCCGTAAATCTTCAACGTTTCCCTTCTCTTTTCTATAGCTCGGTCTCGAGCCTATCTTCAGATGTTCCAGTTCTTCTATCGGTGTAGCCTGATAGAAATATGTTAAAAAATCCTTGTCATCAACCAGTTCTCTATAAAGTTTGAACGATGTCTCTGATATCTCTTCAAATGCATCTTCATATGCCAGTTCATGTTTTACTCTGTCTTCTTCGCTGGATGCAGCAGCCGCATCCATAACGCCTGCAATGAGGAGATTGAGGTTATACGAGGCTGTGCCAAGATTTGCATATTTAGAAGATATAACCTCGCCCTGTTCTGTTATCTTTATAAGACCGTTGACCGTGCCGCGAGGCTGGGCAAGGATTGCCTTGTGGGTAGGGCCTCCGCCTCTGCCCACTGTTCCGCCTCTTCCGTGAAAGAATTTTAGCTTGAGTTTGTGTTCAGCGGATGCTTCTGTTATTCTCTTTTGCGCCTTATAAAGCTCCCAGCTGGAGGTTAATATGCCGCCGTCCTTGCAGCTGTCTGAGTAGCCGAGCATAACCTCCTGGATATTGTCCCGCTGCGCAATATATCTCCTATAGATTTGGTTTGAGAACAGCTCATTTAATATGAAGGGAGCCCTTCTTAAATCATCTATAGTTTCAAAGAGCGGCACTATATCAATCCTATTGAACAGGACATTATCACTGGCAATACCGCAAAGCCCTGCCTCTTTCGCTAAAAGCTGGACTGTCAGGATGTCGCTTGCATTATGCGTCATGCTGACAATGTAAGAACCTATGGCGTCCCAGCTTATATTGTCCTGAGCGTATTTAATTACCTTAAAGGTTTCCAAAACCTCTTTTGTTTCAGACGACAGGTGAAGATGGTTAGGCACAAGAGGTCTCAGCGATGCAAGCTCTCTGGAGAGTATCCTTGCTTTTTCTTTTTCTGTCAGTGCAAGATAGCCTGATTCTACGACGCCGGCCTTTTCCAGCAGCTCTGCTGCCGCCATTCTGTGAATTTCACTGTGCTGCCTTATGTCTAATTTTGCCAGATGGAAGCCAAAGGTTGATGCTTGTCGTATGAGCGGTTCAATCTCAAGCTGCGCAATCCTTTCTCCTTTGCCGCCAAGCAGGCTCTTTGTGATTATGTTTAAATCGTCTATAAACTCCTGTATGTCTCGGTAATAAAATGTTCCTGTGTTTTTGTTGATATTTTCAAGCTTCTTTTTAATAAGAGAAAGTTTTTGTCTGTACGGCTCATGAGGATTCCTTGTCGCAATCTTTTCACTCTCAATTCCCATATTTCTTACATCTTGCTTTATGGAGCTTAGCAGTTCTTTGCTGGGCAAAACAAGCTGCCGTGATATGCTTAATTTTGATATAAGCTGGGATATGATTTCTGCATATTTGGAAATGACCAGTTCCTTATGGGAGGTCAAAGTCCATTTGGTTTTCTCACTCGTTACAAACGGGTTTCCATCCCTGTCGCCGCCAATCCAGCTGCCAAATGAGATTAACGGGGGAATAGAAAACTTTTCCGAAGGGTAGTATTTGCTTAACTGGTATAAAAGTTCATCATATATTGTTGGCAGGACCTCAAAAAATGTTGCGTTAAAATAAAAGAGGCCGTTTAAGACCTCTTCTTCCACGGTGGGCCTTTTTAGTCTTATATCGCCTGTCTGCCACAGCTTTTGCACTTCGCCCATGATTTCTTCTTGTATCGCCGCCTTTTCCCTGCCAGTCCAGATGGGGTTTTCTTTTTTAAATATGGCGAGATATATCTTTCTGTGTTTTTCAAGGACAGTTCGCCTTTTTACCTCGGTAGGATGGGCAGTTATAACAGGCATAAGGGAGAGTTGATGGAGAAGCGTTTGTATTGTGTCAGGTAGCAATCTCTTTTTCTTAAAAACCGCGATGCATTCTTCTATAGAGCCAGGGACAAGCCGGCCTTGCCGCTGGGTCCTCCTTCTGTCCTGCATGCCAAAATTTTCCTCTGCGAGATTGATAAGCTGGAAATTTATTGCATATGCCTGAATAACCTGGCTTGTGTCGTTTAAACTAAGGCCTGCCACCTTTTTGAAGAGTTTGTTGGATAGAGTCGGTGTTATGGCGCTGCTTGCGGCAGTTGCCCGCTTGTGGGTGCGGCCCGCTGAACTCAGGTCGTCAATCACATGCAGCAGTCTTTCCCCCACCTGTTCTTCAAGGACCTGATGAAGGATTGCTTTTAAATAGGCTATATCATCAAGAAGGGCTTTATCTTTCGCATGTATAAGATGATTGGAAAGCTGATGAGGCGGTCTTTTTTTCTTATTTCTTACCACATAATCCACCTCCCCCTCTCCTTGTTTATGAAAAATATTATTCTAAAGTACATTTTTTAGTGACACAGAAAATGCATTTACATTTTCTGATTTATTTGCAAATGCTAACAGTTATTATGCCATAGTGTCAAGGTGAAGGTGAAGCCCTGTAAATATCCCTTGCCTTAGTGAGGCGAGGTATTATCCTATTATTCTATTATTACCTTTTGATAATATCTCTATAAAAGTTACAAATATCCCTTTTCAACTACACTGTATAGCTTTGCAACATCAAGTCAAAAAGGAGAGCCTATGTTTCTATTTTGGTATTGCTGTTGGGCTATTTGTATACATTGGCTGCACATCTTTCTATACTTTCTTTTTCCTGCAAAATTCCGTCATAAATTTGGACGGCGAAAATCTCAAACAGATAAGAACGCATTTTATCACCGTCAGCCAAAACCAGTGTGGGTAAAACAGGAGATTATTCGCCTCAAAGCCCTCATGCCAGAAGCAGGTTGTCGGAAGATTGCGTATACCTTTAATCGTATATTTGCGCAGAGCAGAGAGATGACCGTTAGTAAGACCTTTGCAAATGGAATTATGGGAAAGCACAATTATGAGATTCAGGTATTGAGAAGGAAAATTAAAAACAGCAAACCGAGAGATGTTGCAAGGAATCTTGTCTGGGGAATGGATTTGACGGGGAAGGAAGATGAGCATGGAAATCTTAATAACATACTCGGAATAGTTGAGCACAAAAGTAGAATGAGTCTCGGCTTGGTAGCAATAAAAGATAAATCAACAATCACGATACTGCGTTTTTTGTTTGATGTTGTTGAGCATTATGGCAAGCCCAAATTTTTGCGGACAGATAACGAGGCTGTGTTTACCTCATGCCTAATGAGATTCAGCTTATGGCTCATGGGTATTCGTCATCAAAGGATTGCTCTTTGCTGCCCTTGGCAGAATGGAAGGATTGAGCGGTTCTTTGGGACATTGAAGGAGAAACTGAATCAGTGGCATGTGGAAAACCGAGAACAACTTAACGGAGCGCTTACTCAGTTTCAATTCTGGTATAACCATATTCGGCCACATCAAAATCTAAATGGAAGAACACCGGCAGAGGTTTGGAATGGGAAGGATGTGTTTAATCAAAGACCTAAACAGGAATACTGGTTTGAGGTGTGGGATGGGTTGCTGACGGGGATTTATTTGAGGCTGTAGACCTCTTTGAAGTTTCCTCTCCCCTTGCGGGAGAGGGTCAGGGTGAGGGGGGAAATGGGGCGTCCGCCGGAGGTTTGTATGTAAAGGCAAAATCAATCTCAAGATATTATTCGGATGCAATAAAAAAATACAAAAAACGCAATTGAGAAGAAAAAATCTTGGAAAGAAATTAAAAACGACGGGGGATTTTAAAGAAAAGATGTCTATTTGCGGATGGTAGAGCCTTGCGGACAGACGGACAGGACAAACTGGATTTTATTGATGTTCCTTTGTGTCATTGATTTAATGGTCGCTGTCCCTATTTTTTGCCTATTTTTTTTTGCTTTGTTCCTTTTGCCCGTTCTGTCTATTTTTCTTGTCCTGTTTTGACAATATAAACTGCTCCATATTTTTTTTCGTATTTTATCAGCCATAGTAATGGAATAAAGATACTAATCGGGAAAGCTACCGCAATAGGAAGATAAAAATAGGTAAGTCCATGAAATTCATCTATATATACATTGATAAGCTGACAAGCCAGTACAATTAATATCCCCAATGCTATTTTTTTTAAGGAAAATACTTTACCCTTTAAATAATAATAAAAATTATTTTTTATGTTTTTTGATATGACGACGATAGAAATCATTCCCAGAGGGATTCCTAATAAAATGCCTATAAAAAAAGGTGTTATAGTAAGGGAATATTTTGGGACAAACATTAACAAGGTAGATAAAAGAAATATTCCAAACAAGAAGGCACGGATTAAATGATCTCTTAATCTTTGCCCCTTCCAGAATTCTATTATCTTTTCTCTGATAATATTAAAAAAATTCTCAATATTTAGTGAATCTATTGTTCTATGCGATATTGTTACCATTTTTTACATACCTTATTGACGGCACTGTTTGCAAGATTTCTTACAACCAAAGTCGCAAACAGCATACTCAACAACCAGACAGCCAGCATAGCAAGGAACTGCATATGGGCCAAGTCCAACAAAAGCGGAGCAAGCACTTGCACAACCTATAATTACACCAGAACTACAAATAGCCATGCAACCGCTGTAACACGATTGCTCGCTCATAAGACCGGAAGGGTCAGTTAATACAGTAGGTCGATTTTGAACATAAACATAAGGATTAAGTTTCTGTGGGTTTTCCTTTAAGGACTCAAAGGTAGGATAACTAATAGACTGGCTGCACGAGCTCTTTACTGGCACCCCATTCCCCGGATGCAGTATCGGGTCAAATGAAATAAACCTCCCCGTCTTCGCATCATAATACCTCGCCCT
>JACPZB010000037.1 GCA_016195725.1 Deltaproteobacteria bacterium
GAAAACCTCAAGGCCGAAATAAACGAATACTACTGGAATTTTACTGTAACAAGCGACCTTCTGGAACTCAGGAATATTGCCACAGTGGCAGAGCTTATTATAAGATGCGCTATGATGAGAAAGGAAAGCCGGGGGCTCCATTATAATATAGACTACCCGGAGACAGACGACAAAAACTGGAAAAGGGATACAATTATATGAAGGTATTTACCGAATACCTATATTTAGAGACAAAGAAAAAGCGGGAGTATGTCAATATCACAGATGAAGTTGACAACATAGTAAAAAAGAGCGGCATTGAAGACGGGATGGCGCTGGTGTCTGCCATGCATATAACAGCAGGGATTTACGTTAACGATGCAGAATCAGGGCTTATTCAGGATATAGATGACTGGCTTCAGAAACTTGCCCCGGAGGGGCCAGACTACCGGCATCACAAAACAGGCGAAACCAACGGCGATGCGCATTTAAAGAATCTTCTTATCGGCCATCAGGTGATTCTGCCAATCACAAAAGGGCGGCTTGATCTGGGCCCCTGGCAGCAGGTCTATTATGCGGAGTTCGACGGCAAAAGAAGGAAGAGAATAGTCGTAAAGGTGATGGGGAAGTAACTACTCAACAACAACATTAGTAAGAGTCTTTCTCACCCCTGTAATCCCCTGAATCTTTTTTATTACAACATCTCCCAACACCTTAAAATTTGAGGCTGTAACATAGGCAATCACATCATAAGGGCCTGTCACAGCATGGGCATCTCTTACACCGGCAACCCTGCCTGCTTTATCTGCCACGGCCATTGACTTGCCGTGTTCACATTCTATAAATACATACGCTGAAACTGCCATAACCCCTCCGCTATATAAATTGGCGCCCCCGAGACGATTCGAACGTCCGGCCAACAGATTAGGAATCTGCTGCTCTATCCATCTGAGCTACGGGGGCAGAAAAACAGTGAACAGTGTTTAGTGAATAGTTAAAAATTCTGTTTTAGTTGAGGGAATATTATTATCCATTCGCCGCTTTTTTGTCAATGGTTTTTCAGCGTCTAATCAAGAGAATGCCTTTACCCCCAACACATGACCGGCTATGATTAACTTCTGTATCTCTGATGTCCCCTCGTAGATGGTTGCCACTTTTGCGTCTCTGAAATATCTCTCAACCGGATATTCATTTGAATAGCCGTATGCGCCAAAAATCTGCACTGCCTCTGATGCTGCCCTATTGGCCGCCTCGCTGGCAAAGTATTTTGCAATGGATGTCTCAACAGTATTTGTGACGCCCTTATTTTTGAGATGTCCAGCCCGATATACGAGAAGCCTCGCTGCATCGCAGTCAACTACCATCCTTGCAATCTTATCCTGAATCAGTTGAAAACCGGCAATGGGTTTCCCGAACTGATGCCTCTCTTTCGCATATTTTGCGCAGACATCTATACACCCCTGAATAATGCCCACGCAGCCTGCCGCAACACCGTATCTTCCGTTGTCAAGGGCGCTCATGGCAACCTTAAAGCCATCGCCCACGCTGCCTAAAACCGCATCCTTTGAAATCCTGCAATCCTGAAAAATGAGCTCCGCGGTATTTGACGCCCTTAAACCCAATTTCCCTTTTATATCCTTTGTAGAAAAACCCGGACTGTTTTTTTCTACGATAAAGGCTGTTATACCGTGATGGCCTTTGGTCTTATCCGTTACTGCAAATACAATTGAGATGTCTGCGATACTGCCGCTGCTTATCCATGTCTTTGTGCCGTTCAATATCCACTCAGCGCCTTTCAAAACTGCACTGGTTGAAAGATTTGCAGCATCACTACCTGCACCCGGTTCTGTAAGGGCAAAACATCCGATAAACTCTCCTCTGCAAAGTTTTGGAAGATATTTTTGTCTCTGCGCTTCACTCCCCCAGTTTAAGATAGTGAGCCCCACGATGGACACCTGAACGGATAATGCTGTCCTTAAAGAAGAGTCCGCCCTGCCGATCTCCTCAAAGATTATCGCATCGCTTATAAAATCCAGACCTGCGCCGCCGTATTTTTCAGGGATTGGGCCTCCCAGAAAACCGAGTGCAGCCATCTTGTTAAATATCTCAACGGGAAAATGTTCTTTTACATCATTCTCTTTGGCAAACGGCATGATCTCTGTCGCGGCAAATTTTCTTGCCGTTTCTTTTACCATCTGCTGTTCTTCTGTAAGGTCAAAATTCATAAATGCCTCCGCTTTACATCATATCCGATGAGTTTATATAACTCCTCTCTCGTCTGCATCTTTTTAAGCAAGCCCTTCTGCGTCCCTTTTTCTTTCAATTCAAGCAAAGCATCTTCCATTGCCTTCATGGCAATCCGAAAGGCTGTCATGGGAAAATCACTACCGTGCAAGCCTTTGCTCAAGCTCTTTATGAGGTCCCATATTTTCTGAGACAAGCCTTGACGCGCCAGAGCCAAAACCATATTTTTTATCAAACTCAAAAATCACAGGAAATTTTTTCAGCCCTTTCATTTTTATTTCCATGGGAAGCCGCCGTATTTTTTCTTCTCGTTTTTATCAGTCGTTATTTTAATGAGATGTTGGTCTATCCAACATGCAATACCCCTTTCTTTCAACTGCCAATCCTGTCAGCGGCAATGTTAATTTTGTCATCTAAATGAGCCGATTTATAAGAATTATGAACATCAACTTTTACCAGAGTTCCATGAAAATTGATTGTATCGCTAAGAATCTTTGCCTCTTTTTTATTATCAAAAATCTTTTTGGAATCAGGTTTTAATTTTACGCCTATTTTCTTGGGCCTATTTTCGGAATTACCGACCAGCGCAACAAATAGATTTCATTTTGCTATAATTTATCATACGGTAATGGCATGAAAATAAAAGATGCCCGTTTTCTTCCATCTGCAGCGCAAGAAGACCTTCGCCGCAAAGCCGTCAAGGCTGCTATCGACTGTGGGCCGTTATCTGGCCAAACGAGGTTTCACGCAAAAAAAACCTATGCGGCGCGCATATAATCAGGAAGAACGTATAGCAAATGTAAAGAGCCGTCTCAGAAGCCGACAGCGCCAACCTCGCCTTGCAAGAAAATATTTTGAAGAAAAAAACTTTCAATACGCGGCTCTGTAAAATGTGAAGCGCTTAATGTTGCGGGTAATAATTACTATTTAATAGAACCGTCCCAATTACATTACAATTACATTATGGTTTTAAATCAAGTGCGTAGGTTGGGTTGCGTTTTTCAACCCAACGATTTATTGCAATGATTTGTTGGGTTTCGCAAAGCTCAACCCAACCTACACGGTTGTGCGGTGGCGGAATGCCATCCGCACGAGTGATCATTCTGTGTCCATCCTAATAGAGCAAGTTAGCCGCAAAATTTGGAATTCCACCGGTCTTAATTGTGTTTTTCCACTGTTGTAGTCGGCCACTGCTCATTTCCCAAAACTTGGCACAAATATCAAGGTATTGCAATACAGCGTCGCGCTCACCTTTTTCAAGAAGTTCTTTAGCAAGTAACATGTTGGGGCCGAAACTGTTAAGTTGCGGGGAGCCGGGTGTCTTTCCGGCATCAATGAGGTGTTGAATTGCAGCTTGAATATTATTCCTTCTAAGTTCAATTCTGCCAAGCGCAATATGGCCTTTATGGATAGCATTGCCATAATTCCAATCTTTCTTGTGCCGTGTTGCTGTTTCCAATAATTCAGTGGCATACTTCTGCGCATCGTCAAGACGACCAATATCTACGAGATAAACTGCTAAGTCACTTAGGGCGAGCCACCGCTCATATTCATTTGTAGCTTTATTCAAATCTGATTCTGCTTTTGCTAATGCCTTTGTGACATGAATATCGTAAAACTTGCCCAGTGTAGCGTCAGACTCGTCAAGAGCCATAGACATATATTTATTTGTTACGATCCAATAAAAGGTGAATATCGCAATACCTACAGTTGCCACGCCAGCAATGAAACCAATTCCAAATATCAAGAAGCTCCGATATGATCTTTTCTTGGGTTGTGTTTCAGTCATATTGTATTCTTAATCTCTCCACATGACATTCATTTATGTGCTGTCAGGAGTTTCCTCCTGCCACCACTATGTTTCTTAAACCCCCGCCCTTCTCTTATGCCAGTCTGTTGCCTGTTCGTATGCAAATGCTGTTTTCAGGACTGTCTCTTCATCTAAAGGTTTGCCGAGTATCTGTAAGCCGATGGGCAGGTTGTCTTTTGTAAATCCGCACGGGATGGATATTCCCGGAATGCCTGCAAGATTGCAGGAGATGGTGAATATGTCCGAGAGATACATGGTGAGCGGGTCTGCTGTTTTTTCGCCGATTTTAAATGCAGGGGTTGGCGCTGTTGGCGTTAAAATCACATCGCATTTTTTGAATGCCTCTTCAAAGTCTCTTTTTATGAGCGTCCGCACTTGCGATGCCTTTTTGTAATATGCGTCATAATAGCCTGCCGAAAGTGAATATGTGCCGAGCATAATCCTTCTTTTTACCTCCGGTCCGAAACCCTCATCCCTTGTCTTGCAATACATATCCATCAAGCCCCCGGCATCCTTTGCCCTGTGCCCGTATTTCACGCCGTCAAATCTTGCCAGATTGCTGCTTGCCTCTGCTGTGGCAACAAGATAGTAAACCGCAATGGCATAATCCGTGTGAGGCAGGCTTATATCAACAACCGATGCGCCCTGTTTCTTCAAGACCTCTATGGCGTCTTTCACTGCCTTTTCTATATCTTTGTCAAGACCTTGAATAAAATATTCTTTGGGAATGCCGATTTTTAACCCCTTCACATCTTTTGTTAAAGCCTTTGTATAATCAGGCACAGGCGCATCAATGGATGTTGAATCCTGCGGGTCACGGCCTGCCATTATATTCAACATGATGGCGGAGTCTGTAACATCTTTTGTCAGTGGGCCTGCCTGGTCAAGGGATGATGCAAAGGCGATGATGCCGTATCTTGAAATCCTGCCGTATGTCGGCTTCAAACCCACAATGCCGCAGCAGGATGCAGGCTGGCGGATAGAGCCGCCTGTGTCTGTGCCGATGGATGCAGTGCATTCGCCTGCTGCCACGCTTGCGGCAGAGCCGCCGCTTGAACCGCCCGGAACCCTTTCAACATCCCAAGGATTCTTTGTGGTAAAGAATGCGGAATTTTCTGTAGATGAGCCCATGGCAAATTCATCCATATTGTTTTTGCCGAGGATTACTGTGCTTGCATCTTTTAATTTTTTTATGACCGTTGCATCATACGGCGGGACAAAGTTGTTCAATATCTTTGATGCGCAGGTGGTTAATATCCCTTTTGTGCAAAAGATGTCTTTGACCGAGATAGGCACGCCTGTAAGAGGAGTTATATCTTTGCCTGAGGAAATTCTTTTATCAGCCTCTTTTGCCTGTTTTATCGCATCTTCTTTTATAACTGTGATAAAGGCCTTTATTTTACCGTCAACCGCATCAATCCTTTTTAAAAACGCCTCAGTCAGCTCTAAAGAACTTGCCTCTTTTTTCTTTAGCTTGTCATGCAGTTCGTGAATAGTTAAGTTGTAAAGTTCCAAAATTGTCTCCTTTACTCTATTATCCTCGGCACCTTAAAACATCCCTTTGCCTTTTCAGGGGCATTGCTTAATATCTCATCCTGCGGCAGGGACGGTTTTGCCTCATCTTTTCTGAATATGGTTTTTGGAGATATTGTATAACTTGTAGGCTCTATCCCTTTTGTATCCAATGCGCCAAGCTTTTCCACATGGGTCAGTATCTTTGCCATTTGTGAAGCATAAAGTTCGGTTTCCTCTTGAGAAAGCGCAAGCCTCGCCAATTTCGCCGCATGCTCAACATCCCTTTTTGTTATTGCCATAAAGCCTCCAATGAAAACTGATTACACTGATTTTTTTAAATACAGATTACACAGATGACAACTTGTTGTCATTGCGAAGGAGCGTAAGCGACTGCGGCAATCCCAAGAGATTGCTTCGGCTTTGCCTTGCAATGACATTTCTGCGTAATCTGTCTTTATAATCGGTGTAATCATCTCTCTTATTTTTAGTAGAGTTATCATAAGGCGCAGCCATATTCAAGCCATTTTTATTAAAGCTCAATGAAGCCTTGCATAAATCAATATAGTATGTTAGAAAATTCAAGATAAATGGAGAAATTATGCAGTTAGGTTTCAATGAAAATGTAATGCATAAGGGGACACGCTATCATATCCAGACAGAGGATGGCGGCAGGAAAAACCCTGTGATAACCACGCTCCTGTTTAAGGAGGGCGTCATTATGTCCTCCAAAAGGACGAGCTATGCAGATATTATCAGGTCTGAAAAGCTTGAGGTTGTTGTAAAGGAGATTATGCGGGAACAGCACGGTACTATGCTGAAGAATCTGAAGGACGGCGTTTTTGATAGGCAAGAAGGAAAGGTTGAGTCTCAACCAATAAAGATAGCAGAAAAGGTAGTAGAAAAAAAGGGTGGGCCGCTGGTTGAGGAAAAAAGCCTTGATAACATAATCCTAGAATATCTCACTCTCAGTGAAAAGGAGTAAACGGGGTTAAAAACTTATATGGAGAGTTTAATAAGTGAACTTATGGTAAGACCAGCCATAGAAAGCCTAAAAAAATGGGCAAAACAACTAAGGGTAGATGTCTTAATGATGCTAAATAAAGCCAAATCAGGGCATACAGGCGGCTCTCTTTCAGCCGCAGATATTGTTACGGCGCTTTATTTTTACAAGATGAGGCACGATCCCAAAAATCCAAAATGGGAAGATAGAGACAGGTTTATATTGTCAAAGGGTCATGCAGCCCCAATCCAGTATGCAGCGCTTGCGAGGTGTAGATATTTTTCGCCGAGGGAACTCCTCACCTTAAGAAGGCTTGGCAGCATACTTCAGGGACATCCTGATATGAAATGCACACCCGGGATTGAGGTCTGCACCGGCTCGCTCGGCCAGGGGCTTTCTATGGCGAACGGCATGGCCTTAGCCTTACGACTTGATAGAAGGTCGTCAAGGGTCTATGCGCTCCTCGGCGACGGTGAGGTTGAGGAAGGCCAGGTCTGGGAGGCTGCCATGAGCGCAGCGCATTACAAGCTGGACAATCTCTGTGCTATTGTTGACTTCAACGGCTTCCAGATTGACGGCGCTGTAACAGATGTAATGAATATTGAACCGTTGAGCGAGAAGTGGAAGGCATTCGGCTGGCATGTTTTAATGATAGACGGCCACGACATGGAGCAGATCATGAAGGCGTTGGATGACGCCGAAAATATAAAAGGCCGGCCCACCATGATTATCGCAAGAACGGTCAAAGGCAAAGGTGTTTCCATCTTTGAAGGCAAATATCAATATCACGGCATTCCGCCGTCTGATGAGGAATTAAAAAAGTCCCTTGAGGAGCTTGGGGTATCGGCAGATGGATGGCCGGAGAGGGTGGCGCTATGACAAAACCAATCGCAACCCGTGATGTTTACGGCGAAACCCTGGCAGCGCTGGGGGAAAGCAACAAAGATATTGTTGTGCTGGATGCGGATTTATCAGGCTCGACAAAAACCAGTGTTTTTGCCAAGAAATTCCCGGAGAGATTTTTCAATATGGGAGTTTCCGAGGCGGATATGATGGGAACTGCCGCCGGACTGGCCACTGGAGGCAAGATACCGTTTGCGTCAACCTTTGCCATATTTGCGTCAGGCAGGGCATGGGAGCAGGTTCGGCAGTCCATTGCCTATCCCAAGCTGAATGTAAAGATTGTTGCAACTCACGGAGGTATAACCGTTGGCGAGGACGGCGCATCGCATCAGGCAGTTGAGGATATTGCGCTTATGCGGGTGATACCCAATATGACCGTGATTGTGCCGTGCGACGGGGTTGAGACTAAATCGGTTATTTATGAGATCGTGAAATATCACGGCCCGGTGTATGTGCGCGTTGCGCGCGGGAAGTTTCCCGTTATTCTGCCGGAGGATTATAAATTTACTATTGGCAAGGGTGTTGTTGTTCGGGACGGCAAGGATGCGGCGATTATCGCAAACGGACTTATGGTGAGCCATGCCCTTGAAGCCGCAGCCATGCTGGAAAAGGAAGGATTGGATATCCGGATCATTAACATGTCGACCATAAAACCCATTGACAGGAATTTGATTGTCAAGGCTGCGCAAGAGACAGGGGTGATTATAATTGCCGAAGAACATTCAATCATCGGCGGTCTTGGAGAGGCTGTTGCAGGTGTTGTGGCTGAAGAGTTCCCTGTGCCGGTTAAACGGGTTGGCATTCAGGACAGATTCGGCCAATCAGGACTTGCAGAGGAACTGCTTGTTCATTACGGCTTGATGCCCAAGGATATTGCAGAGGCGGTGAGAAAGGCGATAAAAAAGAAATGATCAACTCCATCAGAGGTTTTAACGACATCCTTCCGCCGGAGACATCCATCTGGCAGCAGGTGGAAAAAGAGGCGCGGGGGATTTTTGCGGCTTACGGATTTTCCGAGATTCGCGTTCCCATCGTGGAAAAGACCGGGCTTTTTTCGCGAAGCATCGGCGAGACCACCGACATCGTTGAAAAGGAGATGTATACCTTTGCGGATAGGCACGGAGAGTCCATCACGCTCAGGCCCGAAGGCACGGCGCCGGTAGTGCGCGCATACATAGAGCATAAAATTTACGGCAATGACCCTGTGGCAAAATTTTATTATCTCGGCCCCATGTTCCGGTATGAAAGGCCGCAGAAAGGCCGCTTCCGCCAGTTTCACCAGATAGGCGCGGAGGTCTTCGGCATAGATGACCCGGCTGTAGACGCGGAAACCCTGGAGATGCTGGTATCGCTTTTTCAGAGGCTCGGTTTGGAAGGCGTAAGCCTCCAGATAAATTCCCTCGGGTGCAAAGAGTGCAGGCCGCTTTATAAAGAAAAGCTGCTCAATTTTTTGCAGGATAAAAAATCTCAACTCTGTCAGGATTGCCAGCGAAGGTATGAAATAAATCCGTTGCGGACATTGGACTGCAAAAGTCCGGGTTGTGTTGAGATAACATCCCATGCACCATCCATCCTTGACGCAGTATGCGGCGGATGCAAAAACCATTTTGAAAAGGTCAAGGAATATCTTGCGCTCTCGCATGTGAACTTTTCCTTGAATCCGAAAATGGTGAGAGGGCTTGATTATTACATCAGGACAACCTTCGAGATAACCGCTTTGGGTCTCGGCTCGCAGAACGCGGTTGCAGCAGGCGGCAGGTATGACGGTCTTGTTAAAGACCTTGGCGGCCCTGATGTGCCGGGTTTTGGGTTCGCAATAGGCATGGAGAGGCTTGCAATGCTTTTACAAGACAATGGGCAGTGGAGAGTGGACAGTGGACAGTCTCCTGTATTTATTGTAATTTTAGGGGATAAGGCAGAGGCATCGGCATTTGGCTTGATTAAAAACCTGAGACAAAACGGTGTACGACTTGAAAGGGATTACGGCAATAAAAGTATAAAGGCACAGATGAAAAGGGCAGATAAGCTTGGTGCAAAATTTGTTCTTATCCTCGGCGATAATGAATTGGCATCAAACAGTGTGGCAATTAAAAATATGGAGAGCGGAGAGCAGGAAAAGGTTTCGCTGGATAGGGTTGGAGAAAAATTGAAAACACTCATAGGAGTATCTTTATGAGCGCAGGTCATATAATATCAGCAATGATGGGCGCATTTGGGATATTATTTTTTTTATTACTTTTTGTTCTTCTCATCCTATGGATAATCCTTCCATTTTCTATCTTTGGCATAAAAGACCTGCTGCGGGAGGCAATAGAGGAGCAGAAAAAGACAAATGAGATTTTGAAAGATATTCTAAAGGCAGGGGCAGGTTTGAAACCCGCCCCTACAGACAGACCGGATGAAGAAAAGGATAAGGGTTTATGACGCCGCCAAAACAGGCTCTCACCATAGAATTTGCAGCCCAGATACTCCTGAAAAGGGGTCTTATCTCTAAAGACCAATATAAGGATATTGTTGTAAAAGGCGATACCCAGAGGGCCAGACTGCAAAGGCGGCAGGATGTCCCGCATTTTTCAAAGATTCCATATCATCCGGATATGGTGTCTCCTGCTGAAGTCATATTATCATTCAATCTGGAAACGCCTAACAGCAATGGTAAGATTCTAACAGAGGAAGCGATAACAATGGCCATTGCAGAGGCAATAGGTATTCCTTATAAAAGGCTTGACCCGCTCAAACTGAATATGGATGTGGTGACCTCCCTCATACCGAGGCCCTTTGCGCAAAAATACACTATTGTCGCAATAGAAAAGGACGGCGATGCTATGACCCTCGCTGTTGCAGATCCATACAATATTGATGAGGCAATAGAAAATCTCTCCCGCACAAAAAGGATTAAGATAAAACTTGTCTTGAGTTCCAAGAGCGATATTCAAAAGATCGTGAGAGAGTTTTATGGCTTCCGCACCGCTGTTATGGCTGCGCAAAAGGATTTGGCTCAAGCGGTAGATATCTCCAATCTTGAGCAATATGTCAAACTCAAAGGACATACGGAGATAGACGCCGGCGACCAGCATGTGGTCAATGCAGTGGAATATCTCCTGCGATATGCCTTTGACCAGAGGGCAAGCGATATACACATAGAGCCGAAGAGGGATAAGTCTTTTGTAAGATTAAGGATAGACGGCGCGCTTCATTATATCCATACTATTCCGAAGGTGATTCATCCGCCGATTATATCCAGGATAAAGATGATGTCCAGAATGGATATAGCCGAAAAGAGGAAACCGCAGGACGGCCGCATCAAGACAGATTATAAAGACAAAGAGATAGAGCTCAGGGTATCCACCATGCCGGTTGCATTCGGCGAAAAGGTGGTTGTCAGAATTTTTGACCCGGAGATATTGCTTCAGGATATTGACCAGCTTGGGTTTTATCCGAGGGAGAATCAGCTTTTTAACTCATTTATAAAAAGACCGAACGGCATTATATTAGTAACAGGGCCTACCGGAAGCGGAAAGACTACTACGCTCTATTCCAGTTTGAAGGTTCTTTCCTCACCGGAGGTAAATATCCTTACCATAGAAGACCCCATAGAAATGGTGATGGAGGAATTTAATCAGGTGGGTGTGCAGCCGGCAGTCGGCGTAACATTTGCCGGTACCTTGCGCACATTCCTCCGTCAGGACCCGGATATAATCATGGTGGGCGAGGTGCGCGACAAAGAGACTGCAGAGGCAGCCATACAGGCGGCGCTTACTGGCCATCTTGTTTTGTCAACCCTGCACACAAACGATGCGCCAAGCTCTATCATCAGGCTCATGGACCTCGGAACGCCTGCCTTTCTAATCTCGTCTACCATTATCGGCATTGTTGCCCAGAGGTTAGTGCGGAAGATATGTCAGCAGTGCAAAAAGAACAGAAGTCTTACCGACAGCGAGATTGAATATCTTGAGCTTCCTCAAAAAACCAAGGGGTATCCTGTCCATTACGGTGAAGGCTGCCTGGAATGCAGAGGGACAGGGTACAAAGGAAGGACAGGTATATTTGAGATACTGGACTTTACGGACAGGATGAGGGCGGTACTCTCCTCTCCCAAGATAGAGCTTGCCGATATTCAGGAGGTTGCAAAGGCGGACGGCATGCTTACCTTGCGGCAGTGCGCTGTAAAAAAGATGCTGGAGGGGATTACGACTTATGAAGAGGTAGTGTCGGTAACATGAAGTTCACGCTCAAAAAAACGCCCATGTGCTTTTTATAAAAATCGGCTGTTGAATACCCCTCGGCTTGCTGACAGGTAATTCACTTTTCCCCTACTCTTTCTGGTATCTTCTCTTTCCCAAACACCCTCGCCACTATCACCCCCACCTCATACAGCACCATCATAGGCACTGCCATAAGGATCTGGCTGAAGGCGTCAGGGGTGGGGGTGAGGATTGCGGCTGCAATGAATATGGCAAGGATTGCATATTTTCTGTAGGTAGAGAGCATCTTTGCATCCACAATTCCAAGCAACGACAGAAATAGGATAAAGAGCGGCATCTCAAATACCAGTCCGAATGCGAGCAAGAATTTTGTGGTAAAGGAAAAATATTCATCCATAGATAGCATGGGGTGGATGGTGTCTGTAGCAAAACTTAAAAAGTAGGTGTAGCCAAAAGGCAAAACAAGAAAATATCCGAACAGTACGCCGCCTATGAATAGCACAATAGAAGAGGACACAATAGGCAGAACCCATCTCCCTTCATTTTCATGAAGCCCTGGTGCAATAAATGCCCAAACCTCATATAGTAAAACAGGGCTTGCCAAAAATATACCTGTTAAAAGAGACACCTTCAGATAAGTGAAGAACGGCTCTATGAGTCTTGTAAAGGCAAAAGCGGTATTTGGCGGAAGGGGTTTGGCAAGTATCTTGAAGAGTTCATCTGAATAATTGTATGAGACGCCAAATCCTATTGCAATGGCTATGATGCTTATAATAAGCCTCTTTCTAAGCTCCACAAGATGAAAGGTAAACGGCATCTTCTGGTCTTGCTGCATATCTATGTCCTTTTGTCCTTGTCTATTTCTTCCGGCAGGTTTGTTTGAGGTTTCTCTGTCTTAATAGCTGGCGCGGCTGTTTTCGTTTCTTTAGCTGGTTCGGTTGATTGATCGGCTATTTTGTCAAGGCTGGCATCTTTGACACTCTCCTTTATTTCTTCTGTTGCCTTTTTGATTTCGGCAAATGCCTTGCCAAGCGCCTTTGCAATACCAGGAAGTTTATCAGGTCCTAATACAATCAGCGCTATGATAAGAATAACAATAATTTCTGGAAGACCTATTCCAAACATTATGGCCTCTTTTTTATGAGAATGTCTTTCAGAGGGCGGATTGCCCTGTTTTAACAATCCGTCCTGCTTCAAAGCTCTTGCAGTTATGCCCCCAACTTCCACATGATTATCATATCTATGCCTTTCTCTTTATGCGGGATGGCAATTTTAAGGACGCTCTTCTTTGTCTTTACGCTGCCTGGCATTTTATTTTATTGTCTTTTTTAGCATACCCTCTGCTGAATCTTTCGTCTCATGCTTAAGTTTTTCCGCTGAAATATGTGGTAGATAAAAAACCTGACATGCCATAGGTTGTGTCAATGGCATGGAGGAAAAGGGTTTTGCCTTGAACCTCTTTGCCATAGATGCGGCATATGACATAATATGCTCAGATGCTACTAAGAAACCCATTGGGGAAAGCAATTTTTTAATCACCTGTTCTTGCGCAGCCGCTCCTTATCTATCTACGAGCCTATTTACCACCACACCAGAAAGCCCTGTCTATAAACCCTTACACATATGTATAGATGTGCAAGGTAAAGGTGTGATAGTTTAACTACCTTATCTTATAGAATAGGCGACCATATTTCAACATAATTTTATGGATTGACCATTGATAAAATAGGTGGTAGGTTTGGGATTGTCAAATCATAAACCGAGCCATGTTTTACTGCCGCCACCCAAAACTAATTGCAGTGAAGAGTTGTTTCCAGTGCGGTAAAGCCATATGCCCAAGATGCCAGTGGAGAGACTCTCACCATACTTTCTGCGGCCATGCCTGCCACAGAAAGCATCTCATCTTGCAAAAGGTAAAAGAGATAAGATGGTTTGCCATAAGAGAAGCCCGTGCTTTCTGCCAATTCCTCTATGAAAAGGCAACAGGTATTCCAATTAAAAATAGCTTTGTTCCCATGATATTGCCTATACTCACGCTCTCATTTATTCATACCTATACAACCCTTTCTCTTAAAAAATCCGAACCGCTTGCCATCACAGTTAGGCTCAATATAACGCCGGAAGCAGAAATAAAAGCTGTTACGGCCAATCTTGGAAAGCAAGACAAGGCGCTCCTTTCTCCAAAACCAAGGGTGTTTATCCCTGATATAACAAGAGGGAGCTTGTTGAAAAACGAGCTCTCCCTCACATTTGACGGCGGCAGCGAGGCAACGGACGCCGAAGATATTTTGAATGTTCTGAGAGAAAAAAATATACAGACAACCATCTTTTTGACAGGCGAGTTTATAAAAAAATATCCTGAACTTGTCAAAAAGATGGCGGAAGACGGCCATGAGATAGGTAACCATAGCATGACACATCCGCATCTCACAACATTTGAGAAAAATTTTAAACAGCAGACCCTTCCTGACGTTAACAAAGAATTTATAACAAGACAGTTGAAAGAGACCGCCACAATTTTCAAGGATACGACAGGAAAGGATATGGCCCCGTTATGGCGCGCCCCTTACGGCGAGCAGAATGCCGAGATACGGCAGTGGGCGTATGAGGCGGGCTTCACCCACATAGGCTGGACAGCCGATAGTAGAACAAAACAGTCGCTTGACAGCCTTGATTGGGTCTCAAATGAAGAATCCGAGTTTTACCATTCGGCAGATGAGATAAAGGACAGAATTCTTAATTTTGATAAAGACGGCCATGAGGTTAAGGGCGGCATCGTGCTTATGCACCTCGGCACCGATAGAAAGGATAGCCATGTATCTGCCAAACTCCCAGAGATTATAGACAGCCTTGAGCAAAGAGGATACAGGATAGTGAAGGTATCGGAGCTTCTAAATGAAATAAGATAAAAGCTATAA
>JACPZB010000027.1 GCA_016195725.1 Deltaproteobacteria bacterium
ACAGAACCGGAACCAGAGAAGGGGTCTAACACAACCGCTTTTGGCTTTGCATACATATCAATGAGTCTTCCCGCCACTTGCGGAATCATCATTGCAGGATAGGGGTGGATGGCATGGGTATAAGCGCGGGTATTATCTTCAGCATAATTCCAACTTGGGTCATATTTCTTTATTCTGACCGAATCTTTCCATAGGTGCTTTATGCTATTTAAAGACTTGGAATCTACAGCATCATCAATCCGGGATATGCCTAAACGGTTGTAAAAAGAAAGCTGGTCTCTCAAAATAAGACAGGTATCTTTCTCTTTACAACTTCTGCACTGGCTCAGAGTTGCGATACAACACGATTCGGAAGCTTCTTCGTATATTTTAGTTCTGGCGTTTTTCATGGTTGTAAAAACACATAAAAATAAATAAATTTTGTTCCCTTTTTCTAATCTTGCCACATTGTATCCGTATTATTTTTGAGCGTGAACAGTAAATAAGTCTGTCCAGTTTATTCTTAAGTGGTTTTGTAGCCGACATAATTCATTGCTCTTTCAAGACCTTCCAGTAGTTCTCTTGCATCTTTTGCACTGAGCTGGACGGAATACCCGTTACCCATATGCTCATGATTTAATTTACCTAGCCGCAAGTGAATTTCATGATCGCCACTGCTCGTAAATATTTCCACATGTCTTTTGCTTCTAGGTTTGTTTTGCGACTCCGCATCAGATGCTGGAAGCATTTCTCCATAGTGAAATAGTGTTCCCATATTTTTCCTCCTCTTTGAGACTAACAAATTGCTATCCCCAAAAAACTTCTACCCTATGTTCTATATACTGCCCAAATCAAGATATAGGCTTTGCATACGACAAATATGAATCTGCTTCCATGAGAGAGTAGTTTGGTATATGCTGCTCACCACCATTTTTTTAGCCTATCGAGCCATATTAGACTTTTTGGAATATGCCAATTCTTTGCAGTGAATGGTTTCGTCTCTGCTGGACGAAAATCATCGGCAATATGTAATAACCTATCCGTGTTATTCTCGGGATATATAACCTCTTTTTTTGTTTTTGACATTTTATGATATCCACCATAATCTGCGTCATAATAATGCTCCTCATGCCAATTGGTTCCCTCTAGGTCTTCTCCACTTTCATCATAAAAATCATCTACCCAATTTCCTCGTTCTACATAATGCTTATATGGCAATAGATGCACTGGACTAACTATTGCCCCCTCCTGCCAATAATACAACCTCCCATAATACATGTTTTGAAGATATTTTTGCCATATCTGAGGTCTATAAATTGTCTTCTTTCCATCATCTGCTTCCTTAAAACCTGAAGGCTTGCATTCCGGCATAAGCCATATTAAATGGATACCAAGTTGTAAATAGCGATGTGCTCTTCTTTTAATTTCCTCAATCTCTATTGTGCTATTTTGGAATTCAATAGCAACTGGCACGTTGTTTATATACAGACTAACATCTGGCCTCACACCGTCTAACATTCGCTCTAAATCACATTTTTTACAATGGGGATGGTCTACTAATGCCTCGTAAATAGCCTTTTTTGCTTTCCAGTGTTTTTGTGATTCTCCTGTGCCGTATTGGCAAGTCACAGGTGGTTTGTGCGCAAAGTGATGAGCCTTGATTCTTCCTTTTTTTAAAATGACTGCTTCTTGACATTTTGGACAATAAAAAGGGCATTCTGGCTTCTCCGTTAACCAAGCCTTGCATCTATTTCCTTTTTGATTATTTGCTACAAGCATACAAGTTCAACCTTTATACCCCTAAAAGTTATTAGCGACTTTATTTACACCATCTTCACGCTCAAAAATCGCACAGATGCAAGGCGGAGCAAGGCTTCAAGCGAGGCATACTTTTGTAGTATGTCAAGCGAAGAAGCCGCAGCGACAACACGGCAGATGGGCGTTTTTCAGCGTGAATATCATCACCCGCAGTCCGAATATCCGCAGTTGCACTTGGCGCACCCCTCCTCATACTGCATCTGCGCGCCGCAGTCAGGGCATGCGCCTCTCTGGAAAACATCAACCCCTTCGCTTATATGGAAAGTAGCGAGCGGCGAGTGGTAGGCATTTACTCCTGACTCCTGACTCCTGACCCCTGTCTGTCGTTTATAGCTGACATACCAATCCATTGCCCTGGCAACAGCATCCGAACAGGATAGGATTTTTTCTTTGCCGTATCCAACAGGCACATGGCAGCTTATGCCACGCATCTGTTTTACAACCTCATCTGCCTGTATTCCGCTTCTTAATGCAAGGGATGCCATCCTTCCTATGGCCTCGCACTGCGATGCGGCGCATCCGCCTGCCTTGCCGATTTGCGTGAATATCTCAAACGGCCTTCCTTCTTTATCTTCATTTATGGTTACATAAAGGTTTCCGCACCCTGTCTTCATCTTCCTTGTTGCGCCAAAGGTAACCTCGCCGCGTGGCTTGGGAGTAAGGAAGGCTGGGGGTTGAAGGTTAGCAGTGAGAGGTTGAACCTCTACCTTTTCACCTTTGACCTTTGACCTTTCACCTTTATTCAATACCTGCACCTCTCTTGAACCATCCCGGTAAACCGTTACACCCTTGCAGTCAAGCTCATAAGCCAGCCGGTAGACATCTGCCACATCTTCTGGCGTTGCCTCATTTGAAAAGTTGACGGTCTTTGAAACTGCGTTGTCCGTATATTTCTGGAATGCGGCCTGCATGTTTATATGCCAGTCCGGGGTAATATCGTACGAGGTGACAAATAATTTCTTTATATCATCCGGTACGCCTTGGACATCATGCAGCCCGCCTGTCTTTGCAACCTGTTTCATCAATTCCGGACTATAAAAACCGCGCCCTTTGGCAATCTCTTCAAACAAAGGATTTGCCTCAACAAGCTCTGCGCCGTCAAGCACATTCCTTGTAAATGCCAAAGCAAATATCGGCTCTATGCCTGAGGAGCATCCTGCTATCATGGAGATAGTGCCTGTCGGGGCAATGGTGGTTACCGTGGCATTTCTTACCTTGCTGCCGTCGCTATAGATAGAGCCTTCATAGTTTGGAAATGCGCCGCGTTTTTCAGCAAGCTCAGTTGACGCCTCCCTCCCTTTTTCCTGTATAAAACCCATGACATCTGAAGCAGCCTTTATCGCCTCAAGAGAATTATATGGAATGCCGAGCCTTACGAGCATATCTGCAAAACCCATTACGCCGAGACCTATCTTGCGGTTGCCCTTTGTCATCTTCTCAATTTGAGCAATGGGATAGCGGTTCATATCTATCACATTGTCAAGAAAATGCACCGCCTCTTTTGTGGTGTATTCCAGCTTATCCCAGTCAATTTCGTAAGTTGTAAGTTGTAAGTCGTGAGTAGAAAGCGTTGTTCTTATTTTATCACTTACCACTTCCGACTTACCACTCACGGCTTTTTTCATCATCTTTGCCAGATTTATAGAGCCGAGATTGCAGGACTCATAAGGAAGAAGCGGCTGTTCCCCGCATGGATTCGTTGATTCTATCTCGCCTATGTGAGGGGTTGGGTTATCTCTGTTGATTCTATCAATAAAGATTATTCCAGGGTCGCCGTTATTCCATGCCATGTTGACTATCTTTTCAAATACCTCTTTTGCATTTAACTTGCCTGCGGCTTTTCCTGTCCTCGGGCTTTTAAGTTCATATTCTTCGCCTTTCTCCACAGCCTTCATAAAATCCTCTGTTATGGCAACAGAGATATTGAAATTGTTGAGCTTGTTGTTATCCTCTTTGCAGGTTATGAAGTGCATGATGTCGGGATGGTCTATGCGAAGGATTCCCATATTCGCGCCGCGGCGTGTGCCTCCCTGCTTTATGGCCTCTGTGGCGGAATCAAATACGGTCATAAACGATATGGGGCCTGATGATATACCTGATGTCGAGCCGACCACATCGCCGGACGGCCTTAGCCTTGAGAATGAAAATCCTGTGCCGCCGCCTGATTTATGTATAATGGCCGTATGCTTTACGGCCTCGAATATGCTTTCCATGGAATCATCGACAGGAAGCACAAAACACGCTGAAAGCTGCTGCAATTCCCTTCCTGCGTTCATGAGGGTCGGCGAATTGGGCATAAATTCCAGAGATGCCATCATCTCGTAAAAGGCCTCTGCTGTCCTTTCAGTATCCGCCTTTGGGTCGTAGAACCTGTCTGCCTGACTGATATTCTCTGCCACACGCCACAGCATGGTTTCCGGAGTTTCTATCGGGTTGCCGTTCAGGTCTTTTTTAAGGTACCGTTTTTCCAGCACCTTAACAGCATTATGCGCAAGCTGAGGGATTAGGCCCTTTTGTTTTTGTGTGCTGTGGGATAGTTTTTTCTTTTGAACCGAAGGCTTGAAATCCTCTCCAAAAATGTTTTGTTCTACGCCCATAGCGTCTCCTTTAAACATTTATCTTGATATAGCTCTTGACATGCAATTCAAATACAATCCTCATACAATTTAAAAGTCAGATACACTTTTTACGGTCAAGCATAACTGCTTGTTTTTATAGGCAAATATAGCATATATAGTGGACAGGCTACACTATACCACAACATATTGTGTTGTCAAGAGGAAAATAGGGGGTGTTTTAAATATAATTTTTGGTGATGCGGAATTCGTTAAATGGTCGGCACCTTTAGCGTGATCCGCTAATATTGGTCGGGGCGGCGGGATTTGAACCCACGACTCCTTGCACCCCATGCAAGTGCGCTACCAGGCTGCGCTACGCCCCGATATTTACTGACTTTGGAATTTTATAATTGAAGAATCTGTTTAAGAAAGAATCCCTTTTATCAAATAAAGCTCTTCTCTGATTGCCTTCAGTGTCTTGAGATATCTTTGGTCAGGAAAGTGAATAACCATCTGCTGATTATTCCTTTCCTTAAGCCACTGCCTTATCTTTGCCTTTGCTCCTTCCAGTGTATATCTTTCATTATACAAGAGCTTTTTAATTTCTAAAATAAGCTCCACATCTTTTCTTTTGTAAACCCGCTGATTTGATTTTGATTTCTGAGGATTTACTATCTTAAACTCTGACTCCCAATATCTCAGGACATAAGGCTTCACCCGCGTTATCTTGCTAACCTCGCCTATCTTAAAGTAAAGCTTATCAGGGATATTGACCATTGTATTTAAAGACGGCTATAGGGGCAACACATTTGGTCGTAAGACATCTTCCCCAGCACGGACCGGACAAGAGACAATAGGAAAAACGATAGCCACGCCTATAGCCTTTATTGTTTATTTATTGCCTTTTTGAGAATCTGACTTGGTTTAAATGTTAAAACCTTTCTGGCTGTTATGGTCAGGTTTTCACCTGTTTGCGGATTTCTCCCCCTCCTCGCCCTCTTTTGTCTGACCGTAAAATTCCCAAAGCCTGATACCTTTACATTTTCCCCGCCTTCAGCACTTTTCTTTATTGTCTCAAATACAAGCTCCACCACCTCGGTCACATCCTTCTTGGAAAAACCAACTTTCTCAAAGATATGTTCTACAATATCTGCCTTTGTCATGTCACACCTCCCTGTCGCTTTGCTTCCGTTGAAAGGTAAAGTTCAAATTTCAGATTGCAGAATAAGGAGACCTCCTTATTCTATATTTTCATTTCGCAACCTGCAGCTGCCTTCAGGCCTCTTCACCTCTAATCTCTATGCCAAATCTGTTTTTTAGATTCTCCAATATGGCTGAATGAGCGTTATTGACCTCATCATCAGTTAAAGTCCTTTCTGGAGACCGATAGAGAAAGCGGAGGGCAATGCTCAATTTATCCTCAGGTATATGTTCACCGTAGTATACATCAAAGATATCAACTTTCTCAAGAAGTTTGCTTCCTACCCCTTTAATAACTTCATAGAGCTCTTGAAATTGAATTTCCCTATTTACTATCATCGCCGCATCTCTGACTATCATCGGATACCTGGGAATGGGGTTATATTTTTTCTGACTGTTCATCGCGGTCATCATGACGTGCAAATCCAGCTCAAATATATATGCAGGCTGTTTTATATCAAGGCTCTGCAGAGTATCCGGATGAATTTCTCCAGCTATTCCCATCGGCTTGCCATTCGTCTCAAAAATGCCAGCCTTGCCGGGGTATAAAAATGGAATATCGGATTTAGCAATAAAAGTATAGGCAACAATGCCAAGCCCTGCTAAAACCTGTTCAACTGCTCCCTTCATATCATAAAAATCCACAACATCCCTGCTGACATTCCAAGCCTCGCCATGCCTCAGGCCGCTGATTAAGCCGCCTATCATCTCCCTTTCCTCGGTTTCTTTGCCTCTTGTGGCAAATATTCCGCCGATCTCGAAAACCTTTATGTTATTGTTGTTATGATTCAAATTATATCTCAATGTCTCTAAAAGACCTGAAACAAGAGAGTGTCTCATTATTGACTGTTCTTCTGTCAACGGATTTATAAGTTTTAAGCCGCTGTCTATATCAGGCGCTGTTATCTTAAAAAGTTTCGGCGATACAAAGCTATAATTGATGGCCTCCAAAAAACCATTATTGGTTAAGATGTCCCTTGTCTTCTCTCGTATTAAATCCACACCAGACTTTTTCACGGCGGATAATCTGGCTAATGGAAGGGCGGTAGGTATCTTTCCATAACCATACAGCCTCGCAATATCCTCAATTATATCTATCTCTTTTACGAGGTCAACCCTGATTGAAGGAGGAGTCGCGCCCCACACCGCATCTTCTCTTTTTTGCGCCTTTACCTGCTTAAAGTTAATGCCGAGCCTTTCTAAACAATCCTCAATCTCTTTTCTGTTTATAGTGGTACTAAGGATTTTATTTATTCGTGAAAGTCTAACCCTTATGGCTGCCGGTCTATATGGCCGCGGATATTTATCAATCATTCCCCTTGCCATATCGCCGCCTGATAGTTCAACGATCATCTGGGCAGCCTTATCCAATGCCCTTGTTACCCCTTCTATGTCAGCGCCTCTCTCAAATCTGTACGATGACTCCGTAACAATTCCTAATGCCTTTGATGTCCTCCTGATGCAGGAAGGATCAAAATATGCGCTTTCAAGGAGTATATTCTTTGTTCTCTCTGTTATTTCAGACTCTTTGCCTCCCATGATGCCTGCCAACGCAATAGGTTTCTCTGCATCGGAGATAACAAGCATATCGTTTGTAAGAACCCTTGCAATGCCGTCAAGGGTCTGTATCTTTTCGCCTTCATGAGCCCTTCTTACAATAACCTGTTTTTCTGACACAAGATTACAATCAAATGCATGCAGGGGATGGCCATATTCAAGCATCACATAATTGGTCACATCAACCACATTATTGATAGACCTGAAGCCATGGGATTCCACCCTCTGCTTCAGCCACTCAGGCGAAGGGCCTACTTTTATATTCTCAACAACCCGTGCAGTATACCGCCTGCACAGAGACGGCTCATCTATAGAAATAGATACAAGTTTTTTTATATCTTTGCCTTTTTCAATTGCCTTGCCAAGAGTTTTTTGCGCTTTCAACATTTTCTTTGTTATTGCACTTATCTCTCTGGCAATTCCTAAAATACTTAAACAGTCAGGCCTGTTCGGTGTAACATTTATGTTAAGTATGTAATCATTTAAACCCATTGTCTCTGTAAAATCTTTGCCAATTGGAAGGTCTTGCGACAAAATCATTATGCCTCCCCCCCCTTGAAGGGGGGGGAGGCCAAGCTCAGACTCAGAGCACATCATGCCCTCAGATTCCACGCCCCGTATCTTTGTCTTTTCTATTTTTATCCCTTTTGGAAGCATTGCCCCCGGGAGTGCAAGCGCCACTTTATCTCCGGCCTTCATATTCCTGGCGCCGCAGACAATGGAGTGAATGCCTTTGTCGGTTTTTACCTTGCAGAATAAAAGCCTGTCAGCGTTTGGATGCTTTTCAACAGACAGAATTTGAGCAACAACAACACCCTTGATCCCCTTGTCCAATGCCTCAATGCCTTCCACCTCAAGACCAGCCATGGTAAGTTTCTCTGCAAGCTTGGCAGGAGGAGGCAATGCCTTAATATATTGTTTGAGCCAGTTGTAGCTGATTTTCATAATAAAAGATGATTACACAGAAATGTCATTGCGAGGCGAAGCCGAAGCAATCTCTTGGGATTGCCGCAGTCGCTTACGCTCCTTCGCAATGACAACAAGTTGTCATCTGTGTAATCTGTGATCAGAATTGCCTCAAAAACCTCACATCGTTTTCAAAGAAAAGTCTTATATCGTCTATACCAAATTTAAGCATTGCAATACGCTCTATGCCGAGGCCGAACGCAAAACCGCTAAATCTTTCAGAATC
Source organism: Deltaproteobacteria bacterium (assembly GCA_016195725.1). Lineage (GTDB taxonomy): Bacteria > Desulfobacterota > GWC2-55-46 > UBA9637 > UBA9637 > UBA10170. The sequence continues at coordinate 8,305 of JACPZB010000027.1, forward strand.
GTAACCAACAGCCTTAAAAACCATAGGGTGAATCATGCCTGCGCCCAGCACCTCCAGCCAGCCGCTTCCTTTGCATACCCTGCAGCCTTTGCCGTTGCATATAACACATTGAATGTCCACCTCTGCGCTCGGCTCTGTGAATGGAAAAAAACTCGGCCTGAAACGGATGGCTGTATCTTCTCTAAATAAGGAGTGAAGGAATGCAGTGAGAACACCTTTAAGGTCGCCAAAGGTAATGGTCTCATCTACCATAAATCCTTCCACCTGATGGAACATCGGCGTATGGGTTACATCTGAATCCCTTCTATAGACCTTGCCGGGCGCAATTACCCTGAGAGGAGGCTTCTTGTTCTGCATAACCCTTATCTGCACCGGAGATGTATGAGTTCTTAACAGGACATCTTCGCCTATATAAAATGTATCCTGCATGTCTCGAGCAGGATGATCTTTGGGGATATTTAAGGCCTCAAAATTATAGTAGTCGGTTTCTATCTCAGGTCCTTCGGCAACGGCAAATCCCATGCCGGAAAATATCTTAACCACCTCATCCATAACCTGCGTTATGGGATGTCTTTTTCCCAAAGCAAGATATCGTCCCGGCAGGGTTGCATCAATTTTTTCTCCCTTGAGTCTTTGCTCCCTTTCACTTTGCGCAAAGGCGGTTAAAAGATTGTTTATCCTTTCCTCTATCCTGCCTCTTATGCTATTTATGAATTCACCTACAATAGGCCGTTCTTCAGGAGGGAGTTTGCCAAACTCTTTTGTAAGAGCAGCAAGCTCACCCTTCCTCCCAAGGTATTTATTTTTAAATTCAAGAACAGCTTCTTTGTTTTTGAGAGAGGAAATCTCTGATAAGGCAGCCTTTTCTAACTGTAGAAGCCTTTCCTTCATGCAGTTAAACCCCGTTAGAAATTTTGAAAAAAATTTTAATTTCTAATTCAAACATCTTTAATCTCACAAATTTTGAATTGTGTAACTTCCGTTATAATATATTGCTAACTGGGTAAACTTGCCTTTGCCATTGAGACAATCTGGGAGAAACCGCGTGAGTCATTTACAGCAAGATGGGCCAGATTTTTCCTATCTACTTCTATATGAGCCTTCTTCATGCCTCTCATGAGCTGACTGTAAGATATATCATTTAATCGCGCAGCAGCATTTATCCTTGCTATCCAGAGTCTCCGGAATTCCCTCTTTTTGGCCTTTCTATCTCTGTATGCGTAGGCAAGAGCCCTGTCAACAGCCTCTGTTGCTATGCGGTATAATCTACCTCTTGCGCCCCTCATGCCTTTGGCAGCTTTCAGTATTTTTCTTTTCTTTTTCTTGGCATGAACGCCTCTTTTAACCCTCGGCATATTTTTAAACCCCCCTTAAAAAATTAACTCAAAACTCAAATGTCAAATGTCAAAACTACAACTCAAAACTTCCAAACTAAAAACTTTTTTATAGTTTTGAGTTATAAAGTTACGGTTTTGACTTTTGAGTTTTGCGATTTGAGTTTTTATTTACCCATACGGCAACAGCTTTTTCATGTTGTCAAGATTAGCCTTTTCAACATATGTGGCCTTTCTCATATTCCGCGATGTCCTTGCAGAATTTGATAGCAAGAGATGCCTGCGGCCTGCCTTTGCTCTCTTCAGCTTTCCTGTGCCGGTAATGCGGAATCGTTTTGCGGCGCCGCTGTTTGTCTTTATTTTCGGCATAATTTCCTCCCTCTTGAATTATAAAAATGAATCGGAGAAACGGGGAATCAGTTTCTCCGTTGCTCCCTTCTCCGTTTCCCCGTTTCAATATTATTTTGCTGCCGGAGCAACAACCATTGTCAGGCTCTTACCCTCCATCTTTGGTTGTTGTTCTATAATACCTTTACCTTTAATTGAATCTGCTACCTTTCTGAGCATTTCCCTCCCAAGGTTTATATGGGCAAGCTCTCTTCCACGAAATACGATGGTAACCTTGGCCTTATCCCCGCCAGCAAGAAACCTTTCTATATGACGCAGTTTAAAATTAAAATCGTGTTCTTCTGTTCCTGACCTCATCTTAACTTCTTTGAGATGGATTACCGTCTGTTTCTTTTTTGCCTCATGCGCCCTCTTGCTCATTTGATACTTATACTTACCATAATCCATTATCTTGCAAACAGGTGGAACAGCATTGGGTGATATCTCTACCAGGTCTAAACCCGCCTCCTCTGCAAGCCTAACGGCATCCCTTGTAGCCATTACCCCAAGCTGTTTCCCCTCCTGGTCAATGATGCGTGCCTGCGGCGCGCGTATGCCTCTATTTACTCGTGTGTAATCTTTTATAACACCACCTCCTGTGTTTGGTTCAGAGTTATGAGTTGGGAGTTAGGAGACGCTTTTGTCCTAACTACAAACTAATATCTCCGAGCCACGCACTCACAATTCCGAACTTTTTATCCCACTGGACGCGGTTTATTTTCTTCACCAACAAACCTTATAAAGTCTTCAAGGGACATCGGCTCCAAGGTGCTGCCGCTTCGTGTTCTCGGTGCCACCACCTGTTTTTCCTCTTCCTTATCTCCTACAACAAGCATGTACGGAATCTTTTTTAGCTGAGCCTCTCTTACCTTAAAGCCGAGTTTTTCATTTCTTATATCAACCTCTGCCCGTATATCTTGTTTGCGCAACGCATCAAATACCTCTTGCGCATATTTATTATTTTTTTCCGTAACAGTAAGCACGATAGCCTGAACCGGCGCAAGCCACACCAGGAATGCCCCTGCATAATGCTCTAAAAAAAAAAAAAAAAACCTTTCCAGAGAACCCATGAGCGCCCTATGTATCATTATAGGCTGGTGCCCTTTGCCGTCTTCTCCCCGGTAAGCAACATTGAATCTCTGCGGCAGATTAAAATCGACCTGGATGGTTGAACACTGCCACGCCCTTCCAAGCACATCTTTTATCTTTATATCTATCTTGGGGCCGTAAAAAACACCTTCACCCGGATCAATCTGAAATTTTAGCCCTGTTTTTTCCAGCGCATACCTTAATGCATTTTCTGCCTTTGTCCAATTATCAAGCGTGCCAACAAACTTTTCAGGCCTTGTGGAAAGATATATATCGTAGTTATTAAACCCGAAACTCCTTAATATGTAAAGCGTAAAATTCAATACACCCTCTATCTCATCTTCTAATTGATTCGGCCTGCAAAAGATATGGGCATCATCCTGTGTAAATCCCCTCACCCTCATCAGGCCATGCAGCACGCCCGATCTCTCAAATCTATAAACGGTTCCAAGCTCTGCATATCGAATAGGCAAATCCCTATAGCTCCGGAGTTGGCTCTGGTATATCTGTATATGAAACGGGCAGTTCATCGGCTTAACAATAAAATCCTGACCCTCTATATCCATGGGCGAATAGAGATTTCCCCTGTAAAATTCCCAGTGCCCGCTGGTCTTCCATAAATCAACCTTGGCAATATGCGGGGTGTAGATAATCTGATAATCATGCTTGTAGTGTTCCTTTTTCCAAAAATCCTCAATCAAGCTTCTAACAACCGCACCCTTTGGATGCCAGCATACAAGCCCTGCGCCAACATCATCGCTTATGCTGAAAAGGTCCAGCTCCTTACCGAGCTTCCTATGGTCTCTCTTCTTTGCCTCTTCTACCTTGTAAAGATACTCATCCAACTCCTGTTTTGTTGGGAAGGCTGTGCCGTATATCCTCTGGAGCATCTTGTTTTTCTGATCGCCTCTCCAGTATGCCCCTGCAATCCCTGTCAGCTTAAATGCCTTTATCCATCCTGTTGAGGGAAGGTGAGGGCCTCGGCACAGATCAACAAAACCATCCTGTTTATAGATACTAACCTTTTCTTCTGGTATCTCATTTATCAGTTCCTGCTTGTAAATCTCACCCATATCTCCAAACAACTTCAGGGCGTCCTTCTTGCTTATCTCAGCACGCTCAAATGGTTTATTCTTTTTTATAATATCCAGCATGTGTTTTTCTATTCTTTTAAGGTCCTCTGGGGTAAAGGGATTCGGAGAGTCGAAATCATAATAAAAGCCGTCCTCTATAGACGGCCCTATGGTCACCTTGACGCCATCAAAGAGTTCCTTCACTGCCTGGGCCATTACATGGGATGTAGAATGACGATAAATCTCAAGCCCCTCTTTTAAATCAATAGCAATTGGCTTGATAACACTGTCCTCATTTAAGGAAAATGAAAGGTCAACACACCTCTCATTAATCTGCACTGCTACAACACTCTTGAGAAGCCCTTTATCAATATCCTTCAGAACAGCCTCCGCTGTAGTGCCTGCTGCATATTCTTTATATCTCCCATCGGGGAATGTTATTTTGATTGCATGAGCCATAGTGAAAATAACAAAAGGCATCAACCCGGAGAGACAGGTAAAGGCATAGGTAAAGAAAGATAAATTTTCTTTTCTTCTCTCTACCTATACCTTTACCTGCTTCACCATAGGGGTTGATACCTTTTGAATTTTAATACTACAAAATCCTTCTCCGTTTTTTGGGGTAGTTGCCTAATTTATTGGACGTATTCAAAAACGCCGATAAATCGGCAAACTACCATACTGTTTTTGAATGGTAGGCACGGGCGGTCTTGAACCGCCGACCTCTACCGTGTCAAGGTAGCGCTCTAACCCCTGAGCTACGCGCCTCTAAAGGCTGTTGAAACAAAAACGAATAGAAAGAATTTTATCACAAAAGATAAGGCTGTCAAGAAAATTATTGAAGAATATCAATAAGATATTCTATTGTGTCTTTCTGCGCAGTATGTTTGCCACCGCTCTTTTTATATCATCGATTGGCGAAGGCTTTGTGAGATATTTAAGATTGTTTTTATTGAAGAAGGCAATGCGCTTTTCGCCGACAGCGCTTGTAAAGAACAGAAAACGGTCTTTCATGTTAGGGTATATCTCAACAGCTTTTTTATAGAACTCTATCCCATCCATAATAGGCATGTCCACATCCGTTACAATAGCTGCAAAATATTTCCCGCCTATTTTTTTAAGCCCCTCATCGCCATTGGCGGCAGTTTCCACAGCCCCTTCATCTTCAAGAATCGCCGCGACCAAACCGGCCAGCATATTATCATCATCTACTACAAGTATTTTCTCCTGCCATACCATCAGCAGCGATTGTATCCTTTTAAGAAATCGGCTGAATTCTGGCCTGGCCTCAAGGAATCTTTCTACATACCTTTTATGCTGTTGTATGTTTACTGCTGCCGGAATAAATTCCCTATAGTTGCGCTTTAAGGTGTTAACCACATATAAAAACATATCATTCCATTCTGAAAACTCAGTGGAGACCACAAAATCTACTATCTGCTCTTTTGTAAGGCTATTTGCCTCTATCCTTTTTTCACATAATAAAAAATAATCATCCACCTTTTGTTTTGTAGCGCTGTTCAATTCCACAATTTCGGGGGGGGGGTAATATCCTTTATCAATTCAGCGGCCTTGCACATAAATTCATAATGCGCCTTTTCATCCTCAGCCAGATGCCATAAAAAATCAGCAAATTTTTTATCATTCTTTAATTGCATTGCGGCCCTTTCATAAACCTTATGCGCCCTGTCTTCTATTCCGATAAGCCAGTCAATAATCTCTCTCATAATCCACCTCCTGCTATGCCTCCGCAGGACAACTATCTTCTTATTCTACATCAAATTCTAATGTTTTTAAAACTGTCCCGTCATTAGCCACTATCTCTACTTTCCACTTCCCTGTCCAATCAGGGGGAATGGTCTTGTAGCTATATGTCCTGAAGCTTGGGTATTTTATAGGAAGCACTATTTCGCTAACATTTTTATCCCCGCGATACCAGATATGTTTTATAGAACTCCCTTCGGTTCCTCCCACTATCTTTGAATAGCAGTAGAGTTTTCCTACAGTGGCAGGAAATTTTTCGGCAACTCCCATGGGAGTGAGATTTTCTACGCCCGTAGCAATAACAGCCGCTTCCACAGAAAGTTTTGTCTCTGCAAAGACTACGCCGACAACTATTAACGGAACTATGCCTGCCAGCAAAATGGCGGTCAACCTTTTCATATTGCACCTCCTTAAGGCTCTTATAATTTAGCTATTCATTGCAGTATATACCCAGGATTGGCTTTTGGCAAGAAGAACGAGAAATCTACACCGTCACATCCACCAGCCCTCTCAAGGAGGGATGGTATGGACCGGCAACTATGGCCTTTCCCAAGGATTCTGATGCATGGAGGCCGAGTCTTATGATCGGAATTCCTTTAGCATTGAATAAGCAAACAAGCTTTTTACATATCTCTACCATATCAGCCAAAGACCACGGCGTGTATAGGCCTCTCTGATACATCTCCTCCAGAGGGGTATCCCGCACTACAAGAGTCGGGTAAATTCTGACAAAATCAGGTTGAAGTTCTATAATCTTATTAGATGTAGAGAGGATGGTCTCTTTGGTATCCCCAGGCAGACCAGGCATAAACTGGAGGCCGATTTTAAAATTATATCTCTTTAAGAGCGCAACTGCCGTGATAGTGTCTATTGCTGTATGCCCTCTGCCTGAAAGCCGTAATACCTCACCATTCATTGACTGGACACCGAGTTCTACTGTCTCAACCTTATAGCCTTTTAAGAGCGCTAATGCCCCATCTGTTATATAATCTGGCCTTGTAGAAACTCTTATAGAATCTATTGAACCGGCAGCAACAAATCTGCAGGCTGTATCTAAATAGTTTTTTTGAATATCTCTATCCAGCCCTGTAAAACTGCCTCCGTAGAAGGCTATTTCTTTTCTACCGCTGCCTTTCCATGTATTTAAATACAAGTTGATCATGCCTTCCACTTCGGTTGTGTCAGGCATTTTACCGCCCATGCCTGTTATCTTTGACTGATTGCAGAAGACGCACTGATGGGGACAGCCATACTGTGGAATGAATATTGGGATAATAAGTTGCTTCTTTTTTGCCATTTTTAGATAGAGAGGTTAGGGATTTGGGGGTAGAGACTAATTTTTGTCTTTTACCGGCCCCTCTCCTCCAGTCCCTGTCCCCAGTCTTTTCAGCCTCTCCAATGTTTCCATCGCAGCCTGCTGTTCAGCTTCTTTTTTAGTCCTTCCCTGCCCTCTTCCAAATTTTTCGCTATTGATTATAACCTCAACATCAAAAATCTTATTATGTTCAGGCCCGTTCTCGCTCATAAGCTGATATTTCGGCGCAGCCTTGAATAACTCCTGTGTTCTCTCCTGTAATTCCGTTTTGTAATCCCTGGAAAGCTCTGCAACAGAAACCTCCTCTATAAGCGTTGAAAACTGTTTTGCCACTAAAGAAAACGCCTGCTCAAATCCCCCGTCCAGATACACCGCGGCTATAACAGCCTCATAGGCATCAGAGAGTATAGATGGCTTTTCTCGGCCGCCTGTAATTTCTTCACCTTTCCCCAGAAGGAGATATTTGCCCAATCCCATATCCATTGCAAGCCTGGCCAGGGCATTTTCATTTACCAACTTTGCCCTGAACTTGGAAAGTCGTCCTTCGTCAGCAACAGGAAATCTTTTGATAAGGAGGTGGCTTACAACAGTAGATAGAATAGCGTCTCCCAAAAACTCCAGCCTCTCATTGTTCTCCAGGCTTTGACCCTGTTTCTCATTTAGAAAAGACCTGTGAACAAGGGCGTTTTCAAGAATATGTATATTATTGAAGGTATAGGAAAGCGTTGAGGCAAGATTTTCCAACTCCTTTTTACTGGTCAGTTGCATATCCCCTCATCCTGCCTTCCTGAATTCCGCTGCCCATAACAGATATCTCAAGATTTCTAAGCTCCCTGCTGCCTTCCACCAGAAAAGGTATATAATTTTTAGACCTGCCTGTGAAAAATCCTGTTTCCCTGTCCCGCGAAGTTTCTACCAAAACCGAAATCTTCTTGCCAATAAAATTTTCATAAAACTTCTTTCTCTTTATCTTATCTAATAATCTAAACCTCTCGCATCTCTCTTTTACAACCCTTACATCTACCTGGTTTGAGAAACCTGCTGCTGCCGTGCCTTTCCTGTTTGAAAATGGAAATATGTGCATGTATGCAATAGGCAGCCGCTCAAGCAAATTATAGGTGTTGAGAAATTCCTTTTCTCCTTCTCCTGGAAAACCAACAATCACATCAATGCCTATGGATACTTCAGGGATTGAACTGACAATCTTATCCACCCGTTCTATAAACAACCTGCCTGTATATCGCCTATTCATCGCCTGTAAAATATTATCATCTCCGCTTTGCAAAGGCAGATGAAGGTGATTGCAGATGGCCTTGGAGCCTGCCATTATCTCTATTAATTCGTCAGATATTTCATCAGGGTCTAATGAGCTAATCCTGAACCTGCATGGATAATTTCTATTATCAATAGCCTTTACCAGACTGGCGATATTAGCAGGGCGGGCATCTCGCCTGCCGCCCCTTGGATTTAAATCTAATCCATACGCTCCAAGATGTATGCCGGTAAGTATAACCTCTTTATATCCATTTGCAATAAGACCCTCTATCTCTTGAAGGATAGCGGATATAGGCAGACTCCTTGAAACGCCCCTTGCCCTTGGGATGATGCAGTATGAGCATGAATTATCGCAGCCATCCTGAACTTTAAGGTTTGCCCGCGCCCTGCCGGAAGAGCCTTTTGCCCGCAAGGCAAGCGGCTTGTCTTTGGCTGTCTCTATTACATCTATCTTTGGATTTGCCCTCTTCCCATCAAGGATATATTGCAACATCCTGTCTTTCCCCGGGTTGCCCACTATATAGTCAACACCTTCTATTTGAGCAACCTCCTGAGGCGAAACCTGGGCATAACAACCGGCGACCACTACGATAGCGTCAGGTTTTGCCCGTATCGTCTTTCGTATGAGCTGGCGGGATTGGTAATCTGTCTTGCCGGTAACAGTGCAGGTGTTGATTATACAGACATCTGCCGGCTCGGATGATTTGACAATACTGAATTTGTTATCTTTTAAGACATCCTCTATGGCCGCTGAATCATACTGATTGGATTTGCAGCCGAGCGTTGCGATGGAAACCTTCACTTTTCTATCCACCCTCCGCCGATAACCTCATCGCCCTTATAGAATACCACTGCCTGGCCTGGGGTTATGGATTTTTCAGGCATTTTAAAGCACACCTCGACTTTATTATTACCCAAAGGTAAAACTTTAGCCTCTATGCCTTTATGCCGGTATCGTATCATTGCAAGGACGGCTATTTCGGTATCCAAAGAAGGGATACCAATCCAGTTGCTCTCCCTTGCAATGAGACTCTCTGAAAAGAGCCTATCTTCAGGACCAACAAGAAGCTGATTCTTTGCCATATCTATCTTCAAAACATACAGCGGTTCTCCGCCGCTTATACCGATACCTTTGCGCTGCCCAATAGTATATCTATAAAGTCCGCTATGCATACCGAGGACTTTTCCGTCCCTATCAACTATCTCACCCTTCGCATCAATGCGGTGACCTGCATATTGAGTCACAAAAGATGAATAATCTTTTGGAGCAAAGCATATCTCCTGGCTGTCTTTTTTCTCAGCAACATTTAAGCCAAATTTCTTTGCAAGTTTTCTTACCTCTATCTTTGTCAAATCTCCGAGAGGAAAAATAATCCTGGAGAGCTGTTTCTGCGTCATGGTAAAAAGAAAATATGACTGGTCTTTTGATGTGTCCTTTCCTCTCAAAAGCAGATAGCGTCTTCTCTCTTCATCATACACAGCCCTTGCATAGTGTCCTGTTGCGAGAAAATCGGCCTCAAGTTCCATAACCCTTTTCAAAAGAACTTCAAATTTTAAGATCTGATTACACTTAAGACATGGATTGGGTGTCTCCCCCTTGAGATAACCATCCACAAAATAATCTACAACCGATTTTGAAAAGGCCTCTTCAAAATTGACCACATAAAAGGGAATATCTAACCTGTCTGCAACCCTTCTCGCATCGTAGATATCGTCAAGAGAGCAGCAGCCCCCGAATCTGTCTCTTTCGCCTTCTGTATAATCCCACAACTGCATGGATATGCCAATGACATCATAGCCCTGCTCTTTTAGCAGCGCCGCAGCAGTGGATGAATCCACACCGCCGCTCATGGCAATGACGACCCTTTTGGATTTGTTAGGTATCTTCATATTAAAAAAAATGGCGGCCAAAAAGCCCGCCATATAATAAATACAGGCGATAGGCTATGGGCTGCAGGTTTTCCTATAGCCTCTTGCCCATTACCTATAGCCCGAACTATTATTTCGCCAATTTCTTTTTATAATCCTCTATAGCAGCATGAAGCGCATCTGCTGCGAGGTTTGAGCAGTGCATCTTCACAGGAGGCAAACCTCCAAGGGCCTCTGCAACAGTCTGGTTTGATATTTCCTCCGCCTCATTGAGATGTTTTCCCTTTACCAGTTCTGTAACCATTGAACTTGTTGCAATGGCAGCGCCGCATCCAAAGGTTTTGAATTTAATATCTTGTATGACATCGCCCTCTACCTTGATGCTCAGTTTCATGATATCCCCACATGCAGGATTGCCAACAGTGCCTACACCGTTTGCATTCTCTATCTCCCCGACATTTCTCGGGTTGCTAAAATGGTCCATTACTTTTTCGCTATACATAAAAATCTCCTTTCGTCTAATTGATTTCTTGCCTTATCCCCTCTCCCTAGTGGCACAGGCTTCCAGCCTGTGGAGACAGGCAAGATGCCTGTCCCACTAGAGAGGGCAGGGTGAGGGGTAAAATTTGCTTTTCACCCTCCCCCTTCACTGAAACTTATATTAGCCGCCTGCCCTGTAGCAACAGAATAGAGCGGCGACATGCTCCTCATCTTTTCTACGATCGGCGGCAAAACCTCCAACACATAATCAATGTCTTCAATTGTATTGCCTCTGCCAAGGCTGAATCTTACAGAACTGTGGGACGCCTCTATAGGAACGCCCATTGCCACAAGCACATGGGACGGCTCCAGAGTCCCTGATGTGCAGGCAGAACCAGATGACGCGGCTATGCCCTTCATATCAAGATTCAACAGTATTGATTCGCCTTCAGCAAATTCAAAACTCATATTCACCGTATTGGGGATTCTTTTTGTAGGATGCCCGTTAAGACGCGTGTGGGATATTTTTTCCATAAGACCCGTTTCCAGCCTGTCTCTTAAGGCTGTAATCTGCTTCACCTCGGCTTCCATATCTCTATGAGCAATCTCACACGCCTTACCAATGGCAACAATGCCTGCAGTGTTCTCTGTACCTCCCCTTCTGTTTCTCTCCTGATGGCCGCCGTGAATCAGTGGAACCAATCTAACCCCTCGCTTCACATAAACAGCACCAATCCCTTTCGGCGCATAGAGTTTGTGGCCTGAAAGCGTCAACAGGTCAATAGTTAATTTCTTCACATCTATAGGAACTTTTCCAACACCCTGAACAGCATCGGTATGGAAAGTGATATTATGCTCTTTGGCAATCTTGCCTATTTCTTCTATAGGAAATATTACGCCTGTCTCATTATTTGCAAACATTATTGTAATGAGGATGGTTTTTGGCGTTATTGCCTTCCTGAACTGGTCTAAATCCAACATGCCATGACTGTCAACATCAAGGAATGTCACATCAAAACCGCTCTTCGCAAGATATTTACATGCGCCCAGCACCGCCGGATGCTCTATCTTTGTTGTGATGATATGATTGCCTTTATCTTTCTTTGATTCGGCAATCCCCTTTATTGCAAGATTGTCGCCCTCTGAACCACAACTGGTAAATATAATCTCGCTTACATCACAGTTGATAAGCCTTGCCACCTTTTCTCTCCCCTCATCTATTGCCTTCCTCGGATTTCTCCCACCCCAATGAATGCTTGATGGATTGCCGAACTCATCCTTTAAATACGGAAGCATTGCCTCAAAAACCTCATGATGTATGGGGGTTGTTGCATTATTATCTAAGTATATTCTCTTCAAAACAGCCTCCTCTCTTAATGATTAACTGTTAATTGTTTGGCCTCACGGCCCAAATCTTCTATGGTTATGGAATTTAAAAACTCCTTCATTTTCTCACCCAAACCCTTCCAAACGCGCTGCGTTACACACTTATTTGTTTTTGTACATATGGACGGGTCTTCGTCAAGACATGAAACCGGATTTAAAGACTCTTCCACTACTGTTATTATCTCTCCCACCTTTATCTCGCTTGCCGGCCTTGCAAGCAAATATCCGCCTCCCGGTCCCCTGATGCTCTTTACAATATTGCCTCTTCTGAGCTTAACAAAAAGCTGTTCAAGATAAGGCAGGGATATATCCTCACTCTCGGATATATCTTTCAGTGTTATTGGTTTGCCGTTTGCATGGCAAACAAGGCTGACCATTGCCCGCACTGCGTATTGTCCTTTTGTAGATAACCTCATAAAATTACTAAATACTGGACAGCAAAATAAACAAGTGGAAAAATAAAAACCTCTATCTATTTGCTATCTTTTGTAGGCAAAATTCTAATATACCTTAATATTTTTGTCAAGTATTATTGCAACAACTAAGACAAAAACATTGCTTGTAAACCCTCACGCCCTGCCCTAAAGGGGTGGGTTTTCCCAATGACTCTCCCCCATTATTCTTACCCCATTATAGATGTAGGCAAGACCAGATAAGATGGTAAGCCCAGCGGTTATCGCAATCAAGAGATTGAAATAAGCATTCTGGCTTGCTGCATAGAATAGCACCAAGACTATAGTTGTTATCTGAAAAACTGTTGTAATTTTGCTTAAAATAGAGGGGCGAATGGCAGGTCTCTTGTCCATTACAGACAGAATTACAACCCCTGAAAGTATTATAATATCCCGGCTTACAACAACTACTGAAAGCCATCCAGGGAGCATACCCTTTATGGTAAGGCTCAGATACGCGGAGATAAGCAAGAATTTATCGGCTATAGGGTCAAGGTAAGCGCCAATCACCGTTCTATGACCCAATATTCTGGCTATGAAACCATCCAGCCCATCCGTTATGCCGGCCAGAATAAATATCACCAAAGCCATAGAAAGATTATTCTGAATAACAAAGATGATGAATACAGGAACGAGCAATATACGAAATATGGTAAGGATATTTGGTATGTTCATCCCGTTAGAAAACCTCTTTTTAAGAAAGCAATTGTTATAATGCTGCTGCGCAATCCCGATTAGAAGGCTTTCTAACGGAATTCCTACTGAAAAATAGGTTGAGGATTTTGCCTTGAGCTTTGTTTTTACGGCAGCCAATCATAATATGCCTTTGGAGATTTCATCTTTGCGGTTATCTTATGAGCCGGAATAGTTGAAAAGACAGTATCTACTACACGCTGAATTACAGGCTCATAAGCCTTTACAATCCCAAGCTCCATCACATCGGTCTCAAAACTCATGTCAGAATCCTTGGTATTAAATTCTGACTCCCATAACTTCTCTCCAGTAGGCGCATCATATAATTCAAGTTTAACCCCTATCTTCATAGAGGCATAGCTAAGAAAAAGAGTATTATCCCATTCTGTTATCGTAGTATATATGACGGCATCAGCGCCCACTATCTCCGCAAGCTCTTTTGGAGCCTTGGCATTCAAATCATATCTGCCCATCCCCTTACGAAGGAGTTTATCATCAACAACCTCTAATGGAATTGGAGAATATCCTATTTGAACAAGTTTCTCCTGCACCATGGTTCTGAAAAGGTAGCGCGCATCCGCATCCTTAACTTCGCCGCTGATTGGCAACACCGCAATGCTATAAGGCGTCTTTGTATCATAGTTGGGCGACAGGGTGTATTGAACAGCACTCCCGCAGCCTGTAAATAGTATTGCTGTGAAAAAACAAACCATTAATCTGAAGGCAATTAACTGCCATAGCCCGCCGTAAGCCCCGTCCGCCCGCCTCAGGCGGGCGGACGGCCTTATTAACTTATGAGTTTCTATACCAGACTTGCAGAATTGTAATTTCATATGCCGCATAACATTGCCTGTCCTTTTATTTTGATTGAGAAAATCTTATTTCTATTTTTTCTGCAGAGAACCAACCTTGCGCAATTGAGGCGTCTATTTTCCATGCTGCCGCATATATTCCGTTTATTGGAATCATAGCCGTAATTTCTTGCTTGAGTTTCTGGGCATCCCCCGCCATCTCCACAAACAATTCTATTTTATCTCTCGCAAACGAATGATAGTATATATGTTCTACACCTTTAAGCCCTTTTAAATCCCTTCTAAACAATTCAAACACTTTATAGTTACGGAGGCCGAGGATGCTGACTAAAATCTTTTTAGCCTCTGCTTCATGAAGAATCCCTGCGGCAATCAAGTCTTTTGTTAATAATTTCACTGCAATATCTGCTTCTATCGCAACAGTATATACAGCTATTCCGCCTTCTGCCCCAGAACTTTCGTCTTCCATGATATCTTTTGAAAGAATACGATAATTGAGAATATAGCGGCTTGCGTTGCTGTATACCTTATCATCAAGGATAAGAGTTGCCGCATCTAATTCTCCCTTAGGAACGACTGTTTCTACAGTCTTTGCAACAGCCTTTCTGAATGCATCATCTAAGGCTAAACTGTCAGGTTCTGATGTATCAAGAGATACGGGAATACTTCCCATGACCTCTATGCGAAGGATATTGTTATTACTATACGCATAAGACAGAGGAGAGAATATAAGAGAGTAGAAATAAAAAATACAAAAACAAACAATAAAGGCAATCCATTTGCTTATTTCTTGTTTCTGATTTCTATTTTCTAACTCCTGACTTCTTGCCCCTGACTTCCGGCCGCTAATTTCTAACTGCTTGCTCATGCAAAAATCCTTCCACCAAAGTTATAATTCTATCCTTTTCTTCACAAGAAAACCACCTTATATCGGCTTCTTTTTTAAACCATGTCATCTGCCGCTTGGCATATCTTCGGGTATTCCTTTTTATCTCTTTTATGGCATCCTCAAGACTGCATTTGTTTTGAATATGCTCCGTTATCTCCTTGTATCCTAACCCCCCCATTGCCTTAAGCTTAGACGAATAGCCGTTGGCTAAAAGCCTCCTCACCTCATCTACCATCCCAGCCTCTATCATCCTATCTACCCTCTCCTCTATTTTTTTATAGAGAGTTTCTCTATCAACTGATAGGCCGATCTTTATTACTTGATACGGTTCTTCTAAAAAACCATGTTCTTTTTGGAGAAGAGAGATTGGCTGAGAGGTTAAATAATACACTTCCATGGCGCGAACAATTCTTGCTGTGTTATGAGGATGGATTTTAGACGCCGATTCAGCATCTACCTCCTTCAATTTATCATGAAGATACCTTTTGCCATCGCTTCCAATTTGGGCATGATAATTTGCAAGCATTGCAAATCCATTCCTAAGCCGCATATCAGAACCAGGGCCATTAAAAAGCCCCTTTGTAAGCGCCCTTATATAGAGGCCGGTACCTCCAACAACAAAAACATTTTTCCCCCTGGCGTGTGCCCCATGAATTGCCTTTGAGGCCTCATCCTTATATCGCGCCGCAGTAAATTCTTCATCTGGGTTTGCAACATCTATCATATGATGCTTAATCTTGCTTCTCTGTTCTTTGGTCGGCTTTGCCGTCCCAATATCCATAGAGCGGTATACCTGCATGGAATCGGCGCTGACAATCTCGACATTGAATCTTTCTGCCAATTCCATTGCAAGCATGGATTTTCCCGATGCTGTTGGGCCGACTATTGCGACAACTTTTATTTTATCCATTCTTTAAACCTGCCATATAGCCTTTGTTAAGGTTATCATGGTAATCTCCGGGGGGCAATTAAATCTTACAGGAAACCCAACCATTCCAATACCTCTTGAAACATAGACCTGGGTATGAGTCAACTTTACCAATCCGCCAGTATACCTTTGCCCATAATTTGACATGTTTACAGGGGCTATAGAAAATGGCAGCCTAATCTGTCCTCCGTGAGTATGCCCTGCGAGTACTAAATCCACCCTCTCGGTTTTAGGCATGACCTCTGCATAATCAGGATTATGAGAAAGGAGAATCCTCGGAATATCATCAGGAACTCCCTTCAATGCTGCTCTTAAATCCTGCATGTCTTCATAAAAATCACCAACACCGGCGATACAGACAGCTTTATTTTTTATCTCTACCAATCTATGGCTGTTTGTTATTACGGGAATATTATATTTGCTAAAAACATCTTTTGTCAATTCAGCCCCTTCATAATGGTCATGATTACCCAGAACAGCAAGAACACCGTGTGGAGACTTAAGTCTGCCCAAAACGCTTATTGCGGGTTCAATATATTTACGAGATCCAAAGACATAATCCCCTATAAGAACCATTAAATCATGGTTCAAACTGTTGGCCTTATCCACAATTCCTTCAATAAATCCCAGCCCAACAAACGGCCCATGATGCACATCTGTTATCTGACACATCCGAAACCCTTCAAAGGCATCAGGAAGGTTATTTATCGCTATAGTCCTTCTTTCTATGACAACATGTCTTGGCTCATAGAAAATGCCGTCAGTAATCAGGGCTATTGCACCTACAGTCATTGCCCCTTTTAGAAATTGTCTTCTTGAAAGCATAAAAATTACAAGGTTAAGGCTGAGGTTAAGATTTCCTCAACCTTAACCTCATCTTCTTTTAAACATCTTCTCTATCTCATCTATAGATATAGTCTTTATAACAGGCCTTCCATGCGGACAATTGCCGGAAAAATCCACCTGAGATAGTCTCTTTAACAGGGCATGTGCCTCTTCGTTCGTTAAAGGCTTCTTCCCCCGTATAACACTGTGACAGGCAATACGCATAAGTATATCATCTAATCTGCCCTCTATCCTAAAGCTCATCTCGGAAGAAACCATTTCATCCAACAATTCTTTAATCAAACCTCGGCAATCCATTCCAGAAAGTATCTCAGGCACCCCTCTTATAATAAATGTATTGCCGCCAAATGGCTCAATGTCAAAGCCCAAATCCGTTATCGCCTCCAGAGAACTTCCTATCGCCTCTTTCTCCAGCAGAGAAAGCTCTATCTTTTGAGGAAGCAAAAACATCTGACTCTTCACACGGCAGCTCATATAGTAGTCGTTTTTCAATTTCTCAAATGCAATCCTTTCCGCTGCTGCATGCTGGTCTATGATATAAAATTCACCCTCTCTTTCGCACAAGAGATATTCCTGCCATAATTGGCCTATTACCTCTAATTCGCGGGAAAACAGGTCTTTCGTATCCGCAGCCGCTTCTTCCAATCCCTGATGGAAATATTGTAAATCCCTCTCTTGCCTTTCTTTCCCGGAAAAAAGAATGGCAGGATTATGCGAGGCATCATTATAATGAAAAGCATCCTCTCTAACCTCTGCTGTTAATATCTTGCCCTCATACGGTTTAAGAAAAGAGATATGAGAAGACGCCAGGGCGGTTTTTATTGTCCTGCTTACCAGTTCATACACGCCTTTTATATTTTTAAATCTCACCTCGCATTTTGTCGGATGCACATTCACATCAACATGCTGCGGCGCAATAGTTATAAACAAAACAACAAATGGATACTTCCCTTTTCCCAACACATTTCTATAGCCTGCTGCAATGGCGTGATTTATCCCCCTGTCTCTTATCCAGCGGTGATTCACATAGATAAAAAGACCTCTGGTTGTGGAGTATGCATTTTCAGGTTTTGCAATAAAACCATGCATCTTTAAAACACCATCAGCAGCCTCTACAGGCATAGTATCTTTTAGAAAATCCTTTCCGAAAATATCCGCAATCCTTATTTTTAAATCAGCTTTCACAGATGACTTCAGCATTGCGGAATCGTTATTAAAAAGTCTAAATCTTATAGATGGATATGCCAAGGCAAGTCTTGTAATCATATCTGATATGTGGCCTGTCTCTGTTGCAACAGACCGCATAAACTTTAATCTTGCCGGCGTATTAAAAAATATATCCCTCACCTCAACTATTGTGCCATCGGCACAGCCGGCATCTCTCATCTCCTCTATGGTGCCGCCTTTTACCTTTACCATTGTTCCTGCAATTTCTCCAGAAGGTTTGGTTGTCAAAACAGTTTCAGACACAGAGGCAATGCTGGGAAGCGCCTCGCCGCGGAATCCCATTGTGCTAATTGAAAAAAGGTCTTCTTCCTTTAACAGCTTGCTTGTCGCATGCCTCTCAAAGGCCAAAACAGCGTCATCTCTTGTCATCCCCTCGCCATTATCAACAACCTTTATAAGCTTTCTGCCGCCGTCATGAATATAGACAGATATATCCGTTGCCTTTGCATCAATAGAATTTTCAACAAGCTCTTTTACAACTGACGCAGGCCTTTCAATAACCTCGCCAGCGGCAATTTTTACGGCAAGGGCTTCGGGCATTACTTTTATCTTATTGCATTGCGGCATAGAATGATGTTAAGACATTATCGTCTTTAATGTCAACTATAGTCTGCGAAGCTGCAAGTCTAAAAGGTTTATAAGGTTTTTTACTATTCGTCTAACAATTTGTAGTCTGTATTTAAATTTGATACTATTTAAAACACAGTGGAAAAAATATTGTTTACCCTTTTTATTCTCATATCTGTTGCGCTGATCCTTAATCTGCCCTTTGGCTATCTAAGGTCAACGGCAAGAAAATTTTCTCTCAGCTGGTTTCTCTATATTCACATACCAATACCATTTGTAATTTTACTGAGAACATGGTTGGGATTCAGCTACAAGGCAATCCCTCTCCTTCTTATAGGCTCAATGGCCGGCCAACTTCTCGGCGGATATTTTAATAAAGGAAGATAATTATGACATCCGCAAAAGGACTCTCAAGGATAGGTGATATCCTGGACATACCTTTTAGCACGTCTGGTTTTGACAAGGTCGTAAAAGGACTTTTCATCTCCAGGATATGGCGGAAAACAGTAGGGCCAACTATAGCAAAAAAGACTATACCGTTAAAGCTCGCAGGAAAGACCTTATATGTAACAGTAGCCACCTCCACCTGGCTGGAGGAACTGAAATACTTGAAAGGGGATATTATTAATAAAATAAATAATGAGCTTCAAGAACAAGCAGTAGAGGAAATTGTTTTCCGCCTCGGTAAAATTGCTGAAAAAGACACTTCAAAACAATCATCCGATAGCAACCATCAACCGCTATCATGCCATGTTTCTCAGAAGGAGATAGATAATATTGAAAAATTGGTCAAGCATATAAAGAATGAGGAATTAAGGGAAACAATTAGGAGAGCTATGATAAATAAAAGAAATTGCGATTTAAATATCGCAAAAAGATAGGCAGGCAGTTTCTACTTTGCCATAACCTCTATCAAAACCCGTTTAGCCTTACAAGCCGGTTTAGGAGAAACAAATTCAAGCCTAACTAATTCCAAACCATTACCTTGAATAACAGAAATCATCTCTTGCAATCTTGAGAGAGGATAGATATAGCAAATCCTTCCATCTTCCGCTGCCAGATATTTAGAAACATTCACAAGGTTGTTTAAGGAAGAGGCAAGCTCCATCTTTGCCATTGCCTTTTCGCTGGAAGGGCTTATTCTTCCTGACGCAAATTTTGTATAGGGAGGGTTGCTGATAACAGCAGAAAAAGAATTTTTCTCGAGTGATTGATTATCAGCTATGACTCTAAAATCTCCTTCAAGTATCCTGATTCTCGAAGACAGGTCATTTAACTCTACATTCCTCTTTGCAATGTCCACAAGACTCTTCTGAATCTCTATGCCAATAATATTTTGAACCGGTGATTCCTTGGCAAGGATAAGTGGTATGACTCCTGAGCCAGTGCCTATGTCTATTACAGAATCTGTAGATTGTAGAGGGAGGATAAAATTGGCAAGCTGAACAGAATCTGCTGAAAATCTGTAGCCGTTTTTCTTCTGGATGATTTTTAACGAGTCAAGTTCATCAAGGGTTTCATCTAAGTTCGCAGAATACATCTATTTTTTATTCCTGGGTAAAGGCGGCTTTAGTCTTCCCTTGGAGGTTACAGCCTCCCCTGCTCGTCAGTTTGCTTCTTTCTTTTTAATCTTCTATTGCCTCGCCATTGCCAATCGGATTTATCACCAGACCTGATAAAAGCTTTGGATAGAAGTAGGTAGATTTCTGCGGCATTACATGACCGGCGCTTGCAACAACCTTTACCTGTTCAATCTTTGTTGGATTTAAGAGAAACGACATCAGCATACTATCTTTTTTAGCCTCTCCAATTGCTTCATCCAGTCCTTTTAGATAAAGAAGGTTTCCCTGATTCTCCTGTGCCGAACTACTTATACCGAGGATATTGTTAAGGATAAGGGCGTGGAGCACGGTAACATCAAGAGATTTAAAAACATCCGGGATAGAGCCGCCGAATACTTTATCCATTATGTCTTTTTCCTTTAAGGTAAGCACAAAATATGAATTCATGCCATTTATGTAAAGGCCAAAACTGGGAAGCTTTGCCCCTCTCTCTTCAATCTTTTTATAGAACTCTTTTCTGATTCTAGATTCAATATCGTTATTCCACTGTGCCTCTTCAATATCAAAGAAGTGGGAGCAATTGACAAGAAATGGTTTTGGTGTAAATTTTGGGATACTGTGTACGATGCGATGCGTAGGCATTATGGTCATGCCTTCATCATCCATATTGGAGAAATACATCATCACATAGTTAAATGCCTCTTTGCCTGTATAACCCCCCTCCCCCCCTTTACTAAAGGGGGGGGTTGTTCTTTCCCTCATCATGTTCCTGTAATTTAGAGCAGTTTCATATCTGTGGTGGCCGTCTGCTATAAACAACGGCTTGTCAAACATAATTTCTGCAACCTTTTTTATTGCCTCAGGCCTCTCAATCCTCCAAACCTTGCTCTCCACACCGTCATCATCCGCAACATCAATGATAGGCGAACTTGTCACACAACAATCTTCTAAAAGTCTATTTATTGTCTTTTGCGGCTCAGAATATAGAGAAAATATACAGCTAAAATTTGCATTGCACGCCTTCATCAGTTTAAGTCTATCAGCCTTTGGGCCGGCAAGGGTTTTTTCATGCGGATGAATGCCTCCTTTGCCAAACTCCTCTATCTTTGTCAAGGCTATAAATCCCTTTCTTACCCTTCTCTTGCCATCCTTTAATTTATAAACTTGAATATAATAGTAGATGGCTGGCTTTTGATCGCGGACAAGCACCTTTTCATCCTGCCATTTCTTGAAGTCTGCTGCTGCCCTTGAATATCTATCATTTCCAGCAGTATCATCTGGAAATATCTTCCCCAGTATCAATCTTACGATATTATTAGGATGTCTTTCGTAGAGTGTGTCCTGTAACACAGGAGAGATTACATCATAGGGCGGCGCCATAACCTTATTCAAATCCCCTACCCCCTTCGGATTATAAAGTATCCCCCTGAATGGTACTATCTTTGCCATTCGTATCTCCTTTATTTAAAAGGGATGAGAGGCTGGGGGGGGGCCGGTAAAAACCAGCCCCTTGCCCCGAGCCCCTATTCCCTGCAGTTTAAATATATTCATCCGGAAATCTCTTAACCATCTCCTCTCTTATAAATTTTTCTACCTCATGGGCAGTAGAAAATGTAAGGGCGGTCTCTGCTATCTTTTTTGCCTCTGAATATTGTATAGATCTTATTATCTTTTTTACCTTAAGTATTGAAAGGGCATTCATGCTTAGCTGGTCCAGTCCAAGCCCCAGGAGAATCAAGGTATATTCCGGCTCGCCTGCCATTTCTCCGCATACACCAACAGCAATGCCTGCGTTATGGGCAGCATCTACGATATTCTTTATAATCCGCAATGCTGCTGGATGGAGAGGCTCATACAAATATGCCACATGTTCATTCACCCTGTCTATAGCAAGGGAATACTGAAGCAGGTCGTTTGTGCCTATGGAAAAGAAATCAACCTCTTTCGCAAGCATGTCTGCAATAATGGCCGCAGACGGCACCTCTATCATTGCGCCGACAAATATCTTGGGGTTAAATGTCACGCCTTCCTTTCTCAGCTCTTCTTTGGCCTCTTCCATAATGGCCTTCGTCTTCCTGATCTCCTCAATGCCTGATATCATGGGAAACATTATCTTAATATTTCCAAATACGCTGGCCCTCAAAATGCCCTTGAGTTGCGTCTTAAATATAAAAGGCTCCTTAAGACAAAACCTTATAGCCCTGAGCCCCATGGCAGGGTTCATCTCAGGGGCAAGTTCCATCTGGGATAGAAACTTATCTCCGCCTATATCAAGGGTGCGGATGATAGTTGGATGAGGGGTCACCTTTTCAACAACATTTTTATAAACCTCAAAATGCTCATCTTCGGTAGGGAGGTCTTTTCTATTAAGATACAGGAATTCTGTTCTATAAAGCCCGATCCCCTCAGCTCCGTGGTCAATGATGGATGGGATCTCCTCCACCATCTCAATATTGCCCATAAGCCTTATCCTTCTGCCGTCCCGCATCTCTGCAGGCAGCTTCCTGTAATGATGGAGAAGCTTTTCGTAATCAGCATATTGCCCCCTTTTCTTTTGATAATCCTTGATAACCTTTTTAGACGGATTTATAACCACAAGACCGCTTGTGCCGTCTATGATCATTGTATCACCTGCATTCACCTTCTGTGTTATGCTTTCCAGACCAACAACCGCCGGTATCTCCAAAGACCTGGCCACAATCGCCGTATGTGATGTTCTGCCGCCGATATCTGTTAAGAACCCCAGGACCTTGCCCTTTATCATCTGGGCAGTGTCAGTGGGCGATAGGTCATGGGCGATAATTATGACCTCTTCTTTTATCTCAGAAATAGACTCGTGTCTTTTACCCATAAGGTTTTTTAAAACACGGTCGCAAATGTGGTCTATATCAGAGCCCCTCTCTCTCATATATTCATCGTCAATAGTGTCAAAGAATTCCCTTATCTCCCGCATCACAAGTTTGATTGCCCACTCAGCATTCACCTTCTCTTTTTTAATAGTCTTTATAGTGTCTTCTATGAGCATCCTGTCTTCCAGCATCATAAGATGGGCATCTATAATGCGGATATGTTCTTTGCCCTTGCCGTCTTTGAAAAGTTTGTCTTTAATCTTTAAAAGCTGCTCCTTTGAATCCTTGACAGCATTTTGGAAACGCTTCACTTCAAGAGGAACATAGGAAGAATCAAGATAGCAATAGGCAGGTGTCTCCAAAACCCCGCCGTCAACAAGATATGCCCTCCCAATATTTATGCCAGGCGAAACACCTATGCCTTTTAATGCGATATCTGTCCTTTTTGGTTCAGTCATTCCTCTTCTCCAAAACTCCCCTCTATGAGCGCCTGCAATGCGCTAACTGCATTTTTTGCGTCTGCACCATGTGCCTTTACAATAATTTGGCTCCCACACCCGGCTGCAAGCATCATAACACCCATAATACTCTTCCCGTTTACCTCCTGGCCTTCCTTTTCCACAAAGATATCTGAGGCAAATTTGTTTGCTGCTTGCACAAACTGGGCAGCCGCCCTGGCATGAAGGCCGAGCTTATTTTTTATGGTAAAGGTCTTTTTAATATAAGAATTTTCCTTAGCCATACCAGGAAGACCCCGTACACAAGACCCCATGCCCCAGACTATGACTGAAGGGTTAAAGTTTTGTCTGGAGTCTGTAGTCTTGGATCTATTTTATAATGCCCATCATGATGAAGAATATAAATGCAGGCAAAAATAATAAATATATTGCCATTAAAATTGACACTCTATTTCTCATAATAGCCGCTGATAATACAACCAATACTGCCGCCAAAATTGCCGCAAGAAATATTTGATAAACTTGAACTGTCTGTCCCATTGCAATATGCATCCCCTTCAATACCACCCCTGCCACTACTCCACCAAGAATCCCGGCAGTGATAAGGCGAACCCTTAAAACCCATTGCGGCAGCGACAAAGATTTAATATGCGCCACGACATTTTCACCGAGTTTATATCCTTTATACAGCCCAAACCATCTCATCCAGAGGTGAAAGATATTGTAGATTACAAGAAATACAAGATGGCCCCAAAGATCCCAAAAAATCGCAGATATTATCCCTAAAACAGAAGCAAATGGTCTTATAGACCCCCAAAAAAATGTATCTCCGATAGCGCCATATGGTCCCACAAGATTTTCTTTGAAAGAAGCAATATCCTTCGCATCGCGTTTCCCTTCCTTAACCTCTTCCTCCATTTTTATAACAGCTCCAAGGATCGGTGAAGCCATATAGGGATGGGCATTATAAAAAACGGTGTGCCTTTTCATTGCCTCATTAATTCTATCAGTATCTTTATAAATATCATTTATGGCAGGGGCTATCGCGGCAGCAAATCCAAGGCCCTGCATCTTTTCAAAACTCCATGCAGATTGGATAAAAAATGAATTTAAAAAAACCTTAAACATCGAAAGCCTGCTTATCATCTCCCTATCACCATGGTAAGGATAATAACAGCAAAAAATACCGCTCCTAAAAATACTGGCAAAGAGCTGCGGCCATACGATGTATTATAAACTGAAGAAAGGCCTATGATAAAAACAGAGGCGCAAGCCAGCGGCAGCGCCATGATTGCTGTTACGGGCAGAAACAGAAAGAAAAAATAGACTATCATCACACCCGCCAGATTTAAGACAAATAAGGTTATAAAATTCAGGCTGAAAAAAACACCAAGCCCTTTTAGATTGTTTCCTACAATGCCTTGAATACCGCCTTTATTAAGCTCTGCCATTGCAGCATTAAAGAATCTTATATTTAAATTTCGCACAATAACATCCACTTTCTTGCAAATCACATCCAGAGGAAGCATCATTAAAAGGGCGGCGCCTAAAACAAACACCATGTCTGAACCAGCAAATTTCCATGGAAATCTATCAAAGCCTATACTATTTAACACATTTTGCCCCATGAGCGATATTGCCGTAATGAGTACTGTTATCATTACCTCGTGAGGCGGTATATAACCTCCTATAGGCAGTCCGCCAACAAAAAGGAGTTCCAGCATCACGCCTATCAACAAACCTATGGCAGCATCACCAAGTATGTAACCGATAATAGGCGCTGTAACAATAGGCCTTGATACCATTATCTGAAAGGCTGCTGTTCTATCCAGAGATAAAAGTCCGCCGACCAGAGATACAAGAAAGGATTGCCAGATAATGCCCAACAATTTAATCTCCTCTACCAGGGAACAGGTTTATCTGAAGGCACTGCCCTTACATCCAGCTTCACTCCCATATCTTTAAGACAGTGCAATATACCCTCATCTTCCGGGTCAATATATAGAGAAGGAGTAATCATCTTCCCTTTGCCATCATGATGCAGATTTCCTATATTAAGGTATGTAAACCTAAATCCCTTGTTATAAGCCTGCATCAAGTCTTTCAAGGTGGAAAATATTATAATTACCCGCTCCTTATTTGCGCTGTCTAATGTTATATCCTTCATTGACTCCTCTATGCTTTCTACCTTTACCGTCAGGACCCTTGAACTGCATGACTCTATGGCAAGCCTTTGTATACGACTTTTCTTGGCTTCGTCATTGGCAACTATGATGCACGTCGCCTTGCATGAGGGTACCCATGCCTCCACTATCTGACCGTGAAGCAATCTGTCGTCAATTCTAACTAACACTATGCTCATACTCAATACAGCATTGCAGCAAGCAGTATGAAGTAGGCAGCCAATACATCCTCATCCATTGAGGTTTGGTGCGCATACTGCCTGCTCCTCACTTGCCTTTCAGCACCTCGCTTGCTAAAACAATGCTCTTCTGTCCGTGTTCTTTCAGAATCATGGCCAAGTCAGAAAGCGTCTTGTCAGTCCTGTGGCTTGCAAATTTCAAGAGCATGGGGAGGTTAACGCCTGTTAATATCTCCATCTTCCCTGCCTCCAAAAATGAGAGCCCTATATTTGACGGCGTACCTCCGAACATATCCGTAAAGATTAAGATGCCGTCTTTTCTATCCATGGTTTTAACAGCGCTCCCTATTGCGTCGCTGATGCACTTTGCGCTATCACAGGCATCTATGGAGATATGCCGTATATTCTCCAACTTGCCGGTTATGGCCTCAGCTGTAGAAACCAGAACTTCTGCCAGCTTTCCGTGGGTTATTATTATTGCGCCAATCATAAGTAATACAGGTTATAGGTTATAGGTAATTGGTAAAACCTATTGCCTATTGCCCATCACCTCTTGCCTGTATTTATATCCTATCTATATCCCTATGCCTTTTTTTAATGATGCATTTCTCTGAAGAAATTTTATCCGCAAGAAAATCAATTATGGCGACAGACCTGTGCTTACCGCCTGTGCAGCCGACGGCAAGGGTAAGGTAACTTTTGCCTTCCTTCCAATAGTTCGGTATCAGGAAGTCAAGAAGGCTGCCAAATTTTTCAAGAAACTCCTTTGTCTCCCTCTTATCAAAGATAAATTCCCTCACCTTATCATCTCTGCCGTCTAAATCTTTCAATTCTTCCACAAAATACGGGTTGGGCAGAAATCTCACATCCATTATCAAATCTGCATCAGCAGGAATGCCATATCTGTAGCTAAATGAAACAAGATGCGCAACCATCTTCTCATGCTGTGCCGGACCTGAAAAATAATCTTTTATAATTTCTTTCAGCTGGTGGACATTATAACCAGAGCTGTCTATAATCTTATTGGCCGCCATTTTTATCCCAGACAGCATCTCCCGCTCTCTTTTTATCCCTTCCAGGGAACTGCAGCCTTCTGACAGCGGATGCCTTCTCCTTGTTTCGCTAAAACGTCTTACAAGAATATCATCAGATGCCTCCAGATATATAAGTTCTATATTATAGCCGCTTTCCCTCATCGTATTTAAAACTGACGGGAAGTCTTTAAGGAATTCACGCTCTCTCACATCTACAACAATCGCCGCCTTTGTTATCTCTGCCGACTGGCTGGAAAGCTCCATAAATTTTGGCAAAAAGACAACAGGGAGGTTGTCTACACAGAAAAAATTGAGGTCCTCCAGAACCTTGATGGCTGTGCTTTTGCCAGACCCCGAGGGGCCGCTGATGATAACCAGGCGGACTTTTTCCATCGCAAAAAACAAAATTTAGAAGTCAGCATGAGGAAAAAATTTTTTATTCTGACTTCTACATTCTGACTCCGGACCTTTGACTTCCTATCTTTCTTTTACTTATAGTCAACTCCAGCTTCTTCTTAAACTCTATTGCAGAGTGATGGCCCATTATCTTGAGAAGCTGATTCCTGGCTGCAACCTCCACTATGGTGGCGACGCTTCTGCCCGGACTGACAGGAATCCGCAGAAAAGGCAGACTAACACCGAATATTTCATATCGCCCTTCTTCAAAACCAAGTCTGTCATACTCCTCATCGGGATCCCATGGAACTAATTCTACCACGATATCCATCTGTTTCTTTTCTCGTATAGCAGTTATGCCGAAGAGGTCTTTTACATTTACAATGCCAAGCCCTCTGACCTCCATATGATATTTTATGATATCAGAAGCTATGCCAAACAATATAGTCGGAGACATCCTTTTTATAATAACTGCGTCATCGGCAATAAGTCTATAGCCTTTTGTAACAAGGTCTAATGCGCACTCGCTCTTGCCAATGCCGCTCTTGCCAAGGATTAACACCCCTACGCCCAGCACATCGACAAAAACGCCATGCATGGTTGCAGTAGGCGCCAACCTTTCTTCCAGATATTTAGTAAACCTTTCTATGAAGAACGATGTAGTAAGATGCGAGATTAAAAGCGGGGTCCTTTTTCTCTCTGCAAGATGAGATAAAAAAAGGGGCGGTTTTTGCTTTCTTGTAATTATGTAACAAGGCGTCTTTGCCTTCTTAAGCAGCTTAAGTGTCGCCTTAAGTTTGTCTGGAGTCAGGCTTTTTAGATAGTCTACCTCAGCCTTTCCAAATATCTGTATCCTTTCTGAATGAAGCTTCTCCAGAAGGCCGGTCAACAACAATCCCGGCTTTTGAATCCGAGATGTCATTATTTTTCGCGAAAGACCGCTCTTGCCTGCCGCAATATGCAGTCCAAATCTTTCTGATGTTTCCTCTAACAGTTGACCTGCTGTGATAGCCACCATACGATTAGAATTTGCTGTCCTCTTCCATTATTGCCTGATAAATCTCTTCCTGCGCGGATGCCTCCATGAGTTTTTTTCTGAATGCAGCATCTTTGAGAAGACGGGATATTCTGGCTAAAATCTTAAGATGCGCAGCGATATAATCTTCTGGCGCTGCTATTAAGAAGAACAGATGGGTGGGTCTTTCATCCATAGCTTGAAACTCTACACCCTTCAAACTCCTGCTGAAAAAAACAATAATACCATTCAGCCCTTTCACCCGCGCATGAGGAATTGCAACACCGTAACCAATGCCTGTGCTGCCAAGTTTTTCTCTTTCAAGAAGCGCCTCTAACAGCTTTTCTCTGTCAACATCGCCAAATTTAAAAGCAAGCTCCTCTACCATCTCTT
Source organism: Deltaproteobacteria bacterium (assembly GCA_016195725.1). Lineage (GTDB taxonomy): Bacteria > Desulfobacterota > GWC2-55-46 > UBA9637 > UBA9637 > UBA10170. The sequence continues at coordinate 36,760 of JACPZB010000027.1, forward strand.
CCAGCACTTCCCGTTTTTCGCTTCCCTTAAGGTTCGGTATTATGCAGTCCTGATTAAGAACATTAACAAGTCTCATTAAAATATGGGGAGTGGGCAGCAGGAGGTAGGGTGTAGAAAAATATTTTCGCTCCCACTTCCTACTCCCCACCTCCTGCCTCCTATCTTACCGCTGCCCTGCATCTATTAAGCCGTAATTTCCATCTTTTCTTCTGTAGAGGACATTTATATTATGAGAGGCCGAATTGGTGAAAACCATAAAATCATTATTCAAAAGATCTATCTGCATAACAGCCTCATCTACAGACATGGGTTTTATAAAATAACTTTCTGTCGTTATCACCATCGGCTCGGTTGCTTCACCGGCATCCTCATAAGAAAGAACATTAAGCTTAGCGCTTAACGGCTTGGCGCCGCCAGCCACCTTATGGTTCTTTATCCTTTCTTTATGCTTTCTTACCTGTTTTTCTATCTTGTCCATCACCATGTCTATAGCAGAATAAAGGTCTTCGGTCTGATCTTCTCCCCTTATGGTTATGCCGTTTGCAACAATCGTAACATCAGCAATATGCCTGAATTTCTCTACTGACAAAACCCAGTGCGCCTCAATTGGCTCTATCAGATACTTCCTGATTCGTTCTGTCTTCTCTGTCGCATAATTTCTCAGCGCATCTGACGCATCCATATGCCTGAACACAACTGTGACATACATCCTCATTAGTCCTCCCTATTTTTAGATTTGGAATTTTAAATCCGACCCTGAACCCCGGCCTGTCGCCAAGACAGGCTTGATTCAGGGCACAATTCGCAATCCGAAATTAAAACAACCTCTTCCTTCCATTTGCCGGCAGAATATCCATAGCCTCTCTATATTTTGTTACCGTCCTCCGGGCTATATTGATTCCAGACTTTTTTAACAAATCTGTTATCTTTTGGTCGCTCAACGGTCGGCTTGCATCCTCCATTTCACATATATTCTTCAGCTTTTCCATAATGCTCGTAAACGCCATACCTGTCCCATCATCTCTCTCTATCCCCGCGCTGAAGAAATATTTCAATTCAAAAATACCATGAGGCGTATGCGCATATTTATTGGTAGTGACTCTGCTGACCGTAGACTCGTGCATGCCAATATCCGCCGCAACATCACGCAAGATAAGCGGCTTTAAATAACAAACACCGTTATCAAGAAAATCTCTTTGGAATTTTATAATACTTTGAGCTACCTTATAGATAGTTCGCTGTCTCTGGTGAATACTCTGTATCAACCATTTGGCTGAACGGAGCCTTTCCTGAATATAGGCCTTTGTTGCATCTGCTCCTCTCCCATTGTTTCTAATCAATTCTTTATAATAAGAGCTTATCTTTAATCGTGGAAGGCCGTTTTCATTAAGCAATACCACATAATCTCCTCCCGTTTTTTGGATATATATGTCAGGAATTATTATATTTGTTTCAGACTGGCCATACGCGCTGCCAGGCCGAGGACTAAGGCCCATGATAACCTTAAGTGCCTCAACAACCTTATCAATCGGAATCTTTAATGCGACCGCTATTGCCTTATAATTTTTCTTTTCAAGATTATTCAGATGATTATTGATTATTTCCTTAATAACATGGTTATTACATTCAAGGAATTCAGCCTGAATTAAAAGGCATTCCTTCAATGTCCTTGAGCCTACACCTGCGGGGTCAAACTGTTGAATCTTTTTAAGAGCGCTTTCAACTACTTCTTTGACTGCGCCAGTTGCCTTTACAATTTCATCTGTTACGGATTTGAGATATAATTTCTCATCCCTATTATTTTCCCCAACCCTCAAATAACCGTCTTCGTCAATATTACCTATGATAAATTCCCCAGCCAGAGTTTCCTCAAGAGTAAACGGGGAAAGATGCATCTGCCACATGAGATGCTCTGTGAGGGTGATTGTTCTTGTAAGTGTGGCCTCAAGTGATGATTCTTCTGATTCCTCTGCAAAGTTTGTGCCTCCTAAAGGTCGTTCATAACAACTTTCTAAATATGCCTCCCAATCTATTTCCTTTTCTTCCTTTTTAACAGAAACTGTCTCTGCAGCTTCTCCAGCTACATCTTCCTCCAATACCGGATTAGCTTCCATTTCTTCCCTCACCACTTCTTCCAATTCCAGTCGTGAAAGCTGGAGAAGTTTTATCGCCAGCTGAAGCTGCGGCGACATCACCAACTGTTGTGTGAGTCTTATATCCTGTCTTATTTCATGCGCCATAGTATAAATTACCTAAACTCAAAATTCAAAACGCAAAAGTCAAAGCCATAATCTTAAAACTCAAAACTTTTTATAAAAATCAGTTTGAAGGTTTTGCGTTTTAGTTTTGAGATTTGACATTTGAGTTTTGAGTTGATTTTCACTTTTGAATTTACCTGCCAGTAAATCTCTCCCCCAGATACGCCTCTCGTGCCTTTTTGCTTTTCATTATCTCCTCAGGCTTCCCCATTTCTATGATCCTTCCGCCGTCTATAATATACGCCCTATCGCATATTCCTAAAGTCTCCCGCCAATTATGGTCAGTCAGCAAAACTCCAATACCCTTGCTTTTTAGCTTCACTATTATATCCTGGATATCAGCCACCGCTATCGGGTCTATGCCAGCAAACGGCTCATCCAGCAATATAAAGGAAGGGGCATTAACAAGAGACCTGGCAATCTCTACCCTCCTCCTTTCGCCGCCTGAAAGAGAATACGCCTTGCTGTCTTTTAGATGGGCTATGCCAAGCTCCTCAAGAAGCCCTTTTAACTTTTTTTCCTCTTCCGCTTCGCTAAGGTCGAGAAATTCAATCACTGCCTTAATATTTTCTTCCACTGTAAGCTTTCTAAAAACAGATGGTTCTTGCGGAAGATAGCTTATCCCTCTTCTGGCCCTCTTATACATGGGAAGCTGCGTTATATCATTATCTCCTAAAGATACCTTGCCTTCTTCAGAACCGATAAGACCCACTACCATATAAAATATCGTGGTCTTGCCCGCGCCGTTCGGGCCTAAAAGCCCCACCACCTCGCCCTGATTCACTGCAAGGCTTACTTTATCTACTACCCTTCTTCCTTTAAAAGATTTTACAATACCCTCGGTTTTAAGCTGAATCATTTGCATTTTGCCTTTGCTTTTTCGTCCTTGGGGGACACAACCGCCTTAACCCTATTGTCGCTGCCGCCCTCTACCAAGCTTTTATCTTCATCCAGGAAGATTGTTATCTTTTCCCCTTTCACGCTATCACAATCCTCTTTAACCTGAGGGTTGCCTGTCAAAACCAGAGTTCTATTTTCCTTCATATATACCGCCTTCTCGCCAGTTGCTATCTTATTCAGCTGAACTATCTTAACATCACCCGTTGCTATCATTTCCTTTATCTGCTGGCCATCGGCATAATAAATATATAACTCATTTGAATAGAGCGTATAATCTTTCTGCTCTGCTATTACATTGCCCCTGAAAATAACCAGACTCTCTTTTTTTACAGCCTCCATGCTGTTAGAGGTGATTGTTATAGGTTGACTGCTATCTATCGCAATCTTATCTCCAGCAAAACTATTAAAGCAGGCAATAGACAATAGGCAATAGACAATAGGTAGAATCCATAACCCATAACTTATAGCCCACAGCCTATCGCCTCTTTTAATTTTATATCGCCACATCTTTCAACACTGTCTTAACCTTTGCAAGTACAGAAACCCTCTCTGTTGCCATATCTGCCAAGAGTCCTATACCTTCAATCCTCATATTATGGCCTGTAAAAACCACCCTGTCCTTTGTAGTTATTTGTCTAACTGCCGCAGTATATTTCAATGTATCTGTTTTAAGTTGATACCCATCCTCTGATGTAGCCACCACATCTCCGGCAACATCAATATCTTTTGTATCATTCCTCAACCTGCCCTGCCTTCCTTTCAATGTATAATATATGCCGTCTTTTGAATAAAAGACAACCTTGACATTTTCAAAAACTATAAGGTTGTCATCCTTAAAATACTGGGCTGAATCCGCCTCAAGTTCCCACTCTTTGCGGCCGTCTTTGGTCTCTACATATCTGGCCTTATCAATCCTTATATCAGCAGCAGAATAC
>JACPZB010000028.1 GCA_016195725.1 Deltaproteobacteria bacterium
GCTGCGGCATTATATAAACCCGAAAAATGCATTTGGTTTTTACTTTTCGGGTGCAAACGCAAGATTTGAGCCAAAGACAAGAAAAAGATGGATGGACAAAACGGAGCATACTGTTTTAAGTATGTGAGTATTTGGACAGCCCGACCCATTGCTCCGCAATGGGTGCCCCGGACGCAGTATTTGGCTAAAGATTGCGTTTGCCAAAAAATGCAGCTGCATTTTTTGGGTAAATGAAACTCAAGGAAAAAAAGGAGTAGAGCATGCTCAGGATAGTTGTCACAGGCGCGGCAGTGAGGATGGGCAGAAATATTATAAATGTTATAAAAGAAACCGGGGAAACGGAGCTTGCCGGCGCAGTGGAAAGGTCCGGCCATCCTGATATCGGCAAGGATGTTGGAGAGGTTGCAGGGTCTGGAAGATTAGGCATTAAATTAACCGATAATTTCGAAAAGGCAGTCAAGAAAGCCGACTGTGTTATCGATTTCACCCTTCCTGAAGCAACCATGCACCACCTTGATATTGCGCTTAAAAGTAAAATTGCTATGGTCATCGGCACAACAGGTTTTTCCCATCATCAAAGAGAGCGATTAAAAGAGGTGGGAAGCCGGATGCAGATAGTTGCAGCGCCAAATATGAGCGTGGGGGTCAATCTCCTGCTCAAAGTTGTTTCTGACATGGCAAAGGTTTTGGGCAGGGATTATGATGTTGAGATAGTCGAAGCCCACCACAGAATGAAGAAAGACGCCCCTTCAGGCACTGCAATGAGGTTTGCAGAGGTGCTTGCCCACAGCCTTAATAGAGACCTGGATAAGGCGGCGGTTTATGAAAGGCACGGCATAATCGGCGAGAGGAAGCCCGAAGAAATAGGAATTCAAACTATACGGGCAGGCGATATAGTCGGCGACCACACAATAATCTTTGGAGGCATGGGCGAGAGGATGGAAATAACACACCGCGCCCAGTCCAGAGAGACGTTTGCAAGGGGCGCTGTAAGGGCTGCCCAGTGGGTTGTAAAACAGCCCAAAGGTTTGTATGATATGCAGGATGTGCTGGGATTAAAATAGAAACAGGTATCCTATGATGCAAAAGACTTTAGCGCTGAAAAAAAACGAAGTGAAGGCCCTTAATGATTTAAAAGAGGCATTGTCGGAGCGGTTTAACCTCATAGACTTTCGTGTCTTCGGCTCAAAGGCCCGCAAAGAGGATACCCCTGAATCCGATATAGATGTGTTTATTGAACTTGATGAGTCTAATTTTGACATAGAATCCCGGATACAACATGTTGTTTTGGATATCAATCTTGAAAATGACACATTTATATCTACAACGATTATTAGCAAGAGAGAGATTGAAGAAGGTCCTATGTCAGAATCGCCGGTTTACAAAGCGGTCATGAGAGAGGGCGTATCCATTTGACGGACAGCTGCTTCTGTTGCTAAAAAGTATGGACTTTAAATTATCATTACATACCCAAGACATGTTAAAGGAGCGAGATATTCCTGAGGAATGGATATGGCGAACCATTGATAATCCTGATTGGGAAAATGTAGGAGATGATAATAATACACATTATTTTAAAAGCATCGAAGAACATGGAGGACGCTTTCTTCATGTAGTTGTAAATCCTCATGTTTCACCAAAGAAGGTAGTTACAGTATTTTTTGACCGTACGGCAAGGAGGCAAAAATGAGATTAAAAGTAGACAAAGAAAATGATGCCCTGTATTTCCGATTGGATGAGGCATCCATCTTAGAGTCTGAAGAAGTACAGCCAGGCGTAATTCTGGACTTTAATGCAGATGGTAAAGTAGTGGGGATTGAAATACTCAATTTGAGCCTCAGAACTACCACTGATCAACTTAAAGTCCTTCAATATGAAACAGCATAGAATAGTGGACAGTAAGAAGCAGGCAGTTATTTTGCTGCTTGCTCCATGCTTAATAAAAAAAGAGAAATTGATAAATGACAAAGTTTGCCAAAGGTAAGGGGTTACTGGCTATTGAGATAGAGTTGGGATAAACGAAATACTTTATCTATAATTTTAAAAACAGGACAAAAAGCGAAATGGTTCGTCTAAGAACGAGTTATCTGCGATGGTGGCGAAGCCGTTATTGTGAACAATTGGAGAAAATATTATGAAAAAGAAGGGATCTCCGAGAAAACAACCAAGCATTATTAAGCTTCTTGAATTTATAGCTCAAAATAATGGTTACATTCCGACCGCAAGAAAAAAAGATAAAGCAAAACGATTAGCTGACAAAAAGTTTCTACCAGATCTTGTTGCAAAGCCCTATAAAGGACAATCTCATACTGTATTTGAAGTTGAAAAAACAGTAACGAACAATACACTCTATAAATCAATTGCTAGTTTGTTGGATACATTGAGAACAGGTGCGTCTCATGCATACTTGGTTGTTCCAAACAAGAAACTTGCTTTTGCTGAAAAATGTGTAAAACATATGAAATCCCTCATTACTTATTTCGGAAAAACCGGAAAAGGCGCTAACCCGAAAGTCAAATTAGATGTAATTTCGTTTGAAGATGTCAGTGCATATTATGCCAAGATTGAAAAGTGGGTAAATAATGGTAGAATTGGTCAACCGCCAAAATGTTCATTTCTAAAACGGAGATAAGTAGCAACCACCTCAGATAACAAGGCCATCTATGTTCGTGCAGATGGACTGACCGTTATACGAAACTGGTGGACAATAAAAAGGAGATGATATGAAAAAGAGTTTAATTGTGCTTTTGTTTGTGATTTTTGCTCAGGCTGTTCCAAGTTTGGCCATTGAAAGTGCCTTTGCATTTCAGGGGGCTGGGTGCGGTCAGGACTGCGCAAGCTGCCATACCCTGTCAAAGGATGAGGCAAAAAAACTGATCAAGGCTGATGCATTTAAGGCAGAGGTGAATGATGTGAAAATCTCACCTGTAAAAGGGTTATGGGAAATACAAGGTACTACAAAGGAAGGGAAGCGATTCATTGTTTATGTGGATTTTGGCAAAAAGTATCTTGTGGAAGGTAATTTTACCCCCCTGGAACAGCTCGGTAAGCCACCTGAGCTAAGAAAACTTGACCTCTCAAAGATTCCCCTGACTGGCACTGTTATTATGGGCAACCCAATGGCCAGCAAAAAGATTATTGTCTTTGACGACCCTGACTGTCCTTACTGCAAGAAACTTCATGAGGAGATAAAGAAAATCCTGAAAACGAGAAAGGATATTGCCTTCTATATAAAACTGTACCCGCTGGACATACACCCCAAGGCGTATGAAAAGAGCAAGGCTATTCTTTGCAAGAAATCTGTGAATCTTCTTGATGATGCATTTGCTGGGAAAGAACTTCCTCAACCAGATTGTAATACGAAGGAAGTGGATGATAATATAAATTTAGGAAGAAATCTTGGAATAAACGGCACTCCGGCTATTATTTTTTCTGATGGACGGCTTCTTCCAGGGTATGTTGACAGTCAGACACTTATCAAGATGCTGGAAACCCCTCAATAATGCGATACTACCCGATTTTTCTTGATATAAAGAGAAAACCTTGCGTTGTGATTGGAGGGGGGAATGTTGCGGAGAGGAAGGTTGTTTCTTTGCTTGATGCCGGCGCCAGGGTTTTGGTCATAAGCCCGGAACTTACCCCTGCCTTAAAAAAACTCGCAAGTAAAAAGAAAATAAGTTGCCGTCCCAGACCATATGAATCAGGGGATTTAAAAGATTTTTTTCTTGCCTACAGTGCTACGAATAATTCCAGGGTAAATAAGGCAGTGTTTAAAGAGGCAAAAGGGCAAGGTGTTCTCTTAAATGTTGTGGATGTGCCTGATCTGTGCAATTTTATAGTGCCTTCGGTTGTTGACAGGGGCGATCTCTTGATAGCAATCTCCACCTCCGGCAAATCGCCTGCAATGGCAAAAAAGATAAGACAGCGCTTGGAAAAGGAGTTTGGCAGAGAGTATGCCGTATTTCTTGAAATCATGGGCAAGATAAGAGACAAGTTGTTGACCATAAGCAAGGAATCTGATAAAAATAAGAAGATGTTTGAAAGAATTATAAACTCTCCCATGCTGGAATGGATAAGGCAGGGGAGAAAGAAAGAGATAAATATATTTCTTAAAGAGACATTGAAAAACAGCTTAACTCAAAACTCAAAACGCAAATCTCAAAACTTAAACTTAAAACCTTACAACTAAAACATCTTTAAGTTTTGACTTTTGAATTTAGAGTTTTGAGTTTTGACATTTGACATTTGACTTTTGAGCTAACCTAACGATGAACATCACATTTTTCTACATAACAGCAACCCTTTATCTGTCTGCCACGTTCATAACCACGGCCTATCTCATAGTACATAATGATAAGATTATAGCCGTTGCAAACAAGACCATACTTGCCGGTTTTGTCTTTCATACCCTTACCATTCTTAGCAGGTGGGTTGAGGCGGGCAGGCCGCCTTTTGCAAATCTCCATGAGGTTTTATCTCTTTTTTCCTGGATGGTTGTGGCAATATACCTTTTAATCCATCTTAGGCACAGGTTGGCTGTACTTGGCGCATTTGTTGCGCCTTTTGCACTTCTCTTGCTGGTTACCGCATCGTTTCTCCCCAAGGAGATAGTTCCTCTCGCGCCTTCGCTTATGAGCTACTGGCTTCCCATACATGTGGCTTTTGCCTTTCTTGGAAATGCCTTCTTTGCCATGACCTTTTTGTTTGGTGTAATGTATTTAATCCAAGAACGCTATTTAAAGAGCAAAAGGGTTGGGGGGCTCTATTTTTTACTGCCTTCTCTTGATATTTTGGATGACTTAGGCTACAAGTGCCTTACCTTCGGTTTTCCACTTCTTACGATGGCTATATTCACTGGGGCGATATGGGCTGAATATGTGTGGGGTAGTTACTGGACATGGGAGCCGCGGCAGACATGGTCTCTTATTACATGGTTTTTGTATGCTGCGCTCCTTCACGGCAGACTTACTGTAGGGTGGCGGGGCAGAAGGGCTGCTATTTATTCCATAGTAAGTTTTTTAATCCTTATAGGTTCTTTTATAATCATAAAACTTTTTTCATGGGGCGCTCATGCGGTTTTTAAGTAGCTGTATTATAATGATAAAGGGAATTTTAGTATGCATATCGTTGTTATAGGCCTCAGCCATAAAACAGCGCCTGTCATATCGTTGTTATAGGCCTCAGCCATAAAACAGCGCCTGTGGAGATACGGGAAAAGCTTTCATTTCCTGCCCAAACCATAGGTGAGCCATTAAACAGGCTCTGCACATCTTACGAGATAAATGAAGGGATTATCATATCCACATGCAACAGGGTTGAAGTCTGCGCTGTTGCAAGGGATATTGAAAAGGGTTTATGGCAGGTAAAGAAATTTTTGTCGGATTATCATCATATCCCGTTAGAAGGATTAGATGAGCATCTTTATGCCTACACATCAGAAGATGCGGTAAGGCATGTCTTCCGGGTTTCTTCTGGTCTTGATTCAATGATTATTGGAGAGCCGCAGATACTTGGGCAAGTGAAAGATGCGTATGGCTATGCCCTTCAGCACAAAACCGCCGGCGTGATAATGAACAAACTCTTTCATAAGGCCTTTTCCGTTGCTAAGAGAATCCGCACAGAGACAAAGATAGGTTCAAGCGCAGTTTCAATAAGCTATGCCGCGGTGGAACTGGCAAAAAAAATCTTTGGCACGCTTGAAGGCAAGACAGCCATGCTCATCGGCGCCGGAGAGATGGCAGAGCTTGCAGCCAGACATCTGCTTTCAAACGGAGTTCAGGAGATACTTGTAGCCAACAGGACATATGAGAGGGCCATTGAGATGGCCAAGGGTTTCAACGGCACCCCAATAATGTTCAGGGAATTCAACCATCATCTGAAAAAGGTGGATATTGTCATTGCCTCAACCGCTGCGCCTCTTTACAATGTTGACGACCTGCAGGGCGTTATTGAGGCAAATCTTAAGGAAAGGGCAAAAGAGGCAAAAGAGGCGGAAGCTATTATAGGCGAGGAGATAGAGAAATTTTACAGATGGGTGAAGTCTCTTGATGTTGTGCCGACCATTGTGGCGTTAAAGAAAAAACTTGAAGAAGTCAGGAAAGGCGAGATGGAAAAGGCATTGTCAGGAATGAATACCCTGCAGGAAAAAGATATTCAAGACAAGGAAGAAAATGAAGGGGCTAAAAAGGCTGAAGAAGGATAGGTTCAAGAAGGAGAATATAACTTGAAAAAAAATATAAAACTCGGCACACGCGCCAGCCAGCTTGCCCTCTGGCAGGGCAATTGGGTAAGGTCGGAAATAGAAAAAAGAAATCCCGGCATGGAGGTAGAGCTTGTCAAGATAAAGACGACCGGCGACAAAATTCTTGATGTGCCTCTATCAAAGGTGGGCGGTAAAGGGCTTTTTGTAAAGGAGATAGAGGAGGCGCTGTTAGATAATAGGATTGACCTTGCTGTCCATTCCATGAAAGATGTGCCTACAGATTTTCCAAAAGGGCTGCACCTTGCTGCGATTACAGAGAGGGAAGATCCGAGGGATGCGTTGATAATAGGGGTCAAGGGTCAGGGGTCAGGGGTCAAGGGTTTTAAAGACATTCCGCAAGGCGCAACCATAGGCACCAGCAGCCTCAGAAGGTCATCCCAGTTGCTCAATATGCGGCATGATTTGAAGATTGTGCAACTCCGCGGCAATCTTAATACCAGGCTGAAAAAGTTGGATGAGGGTCAGTATGATGCGATAATACTGGCCGCTGCCGGCGTTAAAAGGCTTGGCTGGGCGGACAGGATAACTGAATATCTTTCTCCTGAGATTAGCCTGCCTGCTATAGGCCAGGGCGCCCTTGGCATAGAGACAAGGATAGATGATAACGAGATAAACGATCTTGTGGCCTTTTTTGACCATAAGCCCACTTCTGTTGCTGTCAAGGCTGAAAGGGCGCTTCTCAAAAGGCTTGAGGGCGGGTGTCAGGTGCCTATCGCCGCCCACGGCGAGATTAAGGCGGGCAATTTAAATCTTATCGGACTTGTTGCCTCAACAGATGGAAAGAAGATTATAAAAGATTTTATTACCGGCCCAACCAATAAAGCAGAATCCATTGGAATAGCACTGGCCGAGAAGTTGCTCAACATGGGCGCATGGGATATTTTGAAAGAGGTTTATAAAACCGAGCCGCCGATGCAAGGCGGTGCGGGTTAAGAACATTTAACACCGCATCAACAATATTTTAATTCGCTGGGAGATATAATAATTACAATGAACAAAGGAAAGGTTTATCTCATCGGCGCGGGGCCGGGTGCTCCCGGGCTTATCACGCTCAAGGCTGTGGAGTGCATCAAAGAGGCGGATGTCGTTGTTTACGACTATCTGGCTAATAAAAAATTTTTGGAATACGCAGGAAAAAAGGCCGAGATTTTTTATGTGGGCAAAATGGGCGGCAGCCATACCCTGCCGCAAGAGGATATAAATAAGCTCATTATAAAAAAGGCACAAAAGGGAAATATTATTGCAAGGCTTAAAGGCGGAGACCCGTTTATCTTCGGAAGGGGCGGCGAAGAGGCTGAGGAGATTATTCAGGCAGGCATTGATTACGAGGTGGTTCCGGGCGTGACCGCAGGTGTGGCCGCAGCCGCGTATGCAGGCATTCCGCTTACTCACAGGGATTTTACCACAACCGTGGCGTTTATCACAGGCCATGAAGACCCTACGAAAGATGAATCCAATATCTATTGGGATAAAATTTCCACAGGCATCGGGACGCTCGTTTTTTATATGGGCATCGGCAATCTTGAGCCGAACATGAAAAAGCTCATGGAAAACGGCAGACCAGCAGATACGCCGGTTGCGCTCATCCGTTGGGGCACGACATCTAATCAGGAAACCATTGTCGGGACTATAAAAGATATTGCGGAAAAGGCAAGGGCGGCAAACCTCAAGGCGCCTGCAATTACTGTTGTGGGCGGCGTTGTTTCTTTAAGGGATAAATTGAGATGGTTTGATAAAAAGCCATTATTTGGCAAAAAAATTATTGTAACTCGCTCAAGAGAACAGGCGAGCGATTTTTCCGTTTTGCTGGAAAAATACGGCGCAGAGCCGATAGAATTTCCCACCATTGAGACTGTGCCTCCGAAGGATTGGAAAGAGGTTGATCGGGCGATAAAAAGGCTTTCTACCCCTCACCCTGCCCTCTCCCGCAAGGGGAGAGGGAATTATTATGATTGGGCTGTATTTACCAGCGTAAATGGTGTAAAATATTTTGTAGATAGGCTGAAGAAACAGGGCAAGGATATACGGGAAT
>JACPZB010000029.1 GCA_016195725.1 Deltaproteobacteria bacterium
AGGCAAAGAGCAGAATCCATGCTGCAAGGAGGCAGAGCGCTATTTTTCTTCTCATGATGTAATCCATATTGATTGTTTTTAGCTTAAATAAATTTTTTTGTCAAGTGTCAAGTTGAAGAAGGTGTGGGGGTCAAGATGTGGGGGTTTACTTTTAACGTTCACTATAACGGAGAGCATAGGCAGTCAGAAATAGAACGGTCATCCCCAGTATCAGAATCACGGCATTCAGTATCATCGATTTCCTGTGAATGGCCTTAAACTTGAGCCTCAATGACTCCTTTTGTGCTTGGTCTTCTGTTGCGCGAATCTGCGCCTTGACCTCCGTTGCATTCTTGCCGATTACCTTGCCAGAATAAAATACCAGTGCAGTCATAAGAACCAGCAAGCCGATCCTTGCCCACGGATATGCCTTTTCCTGAAATGACAGGATTAAGAGGGTTGCAAGAGCCGTGATGCTGCAAATGTAGCCGAGCATCCAGTATTTAGGAAATATATTTCCAACCACATCGCCCGCGGTCTCTCTCGGAAGCATCTTGAATATGCTCGGCGCGGCAATGAAGGAGAAGAATATCATGCCGCCGAGCCAGACAACCAGAGAAAGGAGATGAATGAATTTAATGAGTACCATTTATAAAGCCCTCGATATGTATAACGAATTACTCTAATTTAGCGCCTAAATTGCAAGCCAAAATTCTAAATTCCAAACAATATCAAATGACAAAAATCTAAAATTCAAAACAACTATATAAATAATGCGTTTTGAAAATTAAGATTTTTAATTTGTTTAGGATTTACCCCCACACCAAAATCTTTGGTGTGGGGGTTTAGATATTATACACAGCGACATAAATAGTTGCGCATACAGAGCGTCAGAACAAAGCAGACCAAGGCGCGACGAAGGTGAGGAGTGAGGCGTATTTTTAGCATACGCCGCAACGACGAACCGAGGAGCAACGCAGGTATGCGAACGTATCCTCCGGTTATCGGAAGTTCCAGCGTAACTTCGGCGCTGCCGTCATCTTTATATTCTTCTTTGACAACCTTTGCGCCCTTTATAAAACCCTCTATGCGGCTTATTTCTATATGCTTCTCATCAAGATATTCTTTCATGCCCTGGTCAGGAGGTGTCTTTATCTTCAGGATTGTCTCAAGAAGATTTTTGTATGCCTCCACCTTTGCCGCGCGCATGGCAAGGATTTTAGCCTGTGCCGGATTTTTTATATCTTTCGGCGGCAGACCGCGGCCCACCGCAGTTATAATTCCTTTCCGCCAGTCAATGCCTTCCACTGTTGCTACAACAACCACACCCTTATATGCCTCTGCAAATTCCTGAGGTATGGCTTCAGCGGATGTTGCCACCTCGGCCTTTTTTTCAGCTACGGAAATTTTCGGCTCCTCTTCTTTCTTGCCACAACCTGGCAATACAGCGAACAGTAAGCAGTAGGCAGTCAGCAGTGGTAAAAATAAAAAACGACCCTTTCTCTTGACTCCTGACTTCTGCCTACCGCCTACTCCATACTGCCTATTTTCTTTCTGCATATTTCAACCCTCCTTTTTCATCCGTCTTAATGCCTTCTTCATTGCAGCCTTTTTCTTCGCTTCCAGCCTTTTTCTTTTCTGTGATTCAGAGATCTTTGTTGTAATCCGTTTCTTTGGCTTCAATGCCCTTTTTGCCAGCGCGGCTTTCAGCCTTTTCATGGCCGTTTCCCTGTTCATATGCTGGGAGCGTCTCTCCGAGGCCTGCGCAACAATTCCTGTAGGAATGTGTTTTATGCGGACGGCGGTGGCGGCCTTATTCTTATGCTGGCCGCCTGGACCTGAGCTGCGATAGAATTCTATCTCTATATCGGATTTCTTTATTTTGATGGTATTTGCGTTCATGGGCGGCCTCTTTAAGCCAAAGTATATACCTTGCCGCTCCAGGACGCAACGGTTTTTTTTAGATAAATTAATACAAATGCAATAATTAAGTTGTAGGGCAAGCCTTTAGGCTTGCTTATTTTGCAGGGCTAAAGCCATGCCCTGCGTCAATTTATTTGGAAGCATCTAATATTTCGGCTTAAAGTTTGGTTTGGAGGCTCATATTGAAATTTTTCAGGACAAAACCATTCCCACAGCGCAGATAGCACGGCAGTGTGGAACGAAATTTACCTGAGCCAAGACTCCAATGAACGTGCTGCAACAAAACCTCTGGAAACCTGCCTTGCAGAGCAAAATACGAAGGCGCTGGGGTCGGGGAAAGAAGCGCTGCAAAATTTGTTTTGCCCTGAAAAATTTCAATATGAGCCTCTGCCGTCCGCAGATCTTTTGGCTTCATTTCAAGCCGAAATTTTGGATGCTTACAATTTATTTAATTCGTTTGTATTAGATAAATTTATATTGTAATATTTTATACTTTATGACAAGATATATTTCCATGGAGCGATAGAGGAGGGAGGGAGTGTATCCCCTCAAAATCTCTATCTGATTTTAGGATAAGGGGGATTGAGAAAGGATGAAACAATCTATTTATAAAAATCTGGCGATGTGGCTTATTATCGTAGCCACCATGGTGCTTCTCTATAACATGTTCAGCAGCCATACCCCGCCGTCTCAGGACAAGGTTATATTCAGCGATTTTATACAATCTGTTGAAAACGGAAATGTCGCAGAAGTTACCATTCAGGGAAACGATATATCCGGAAAATTTAAAGACGGCAAGGAATTTAAGACATTTGCGCCTGACGACCCTGACCTTGTGAAAACCTTACGGGCCAAGGGGGTAAAGATATCCGCAAAACCTGTGGAACAGTCCCAGTGGTGGGCTGTGCTTATTTCATGGTTTCCCATGCTCCTCCTCATAGGCGTGTGGGTATTTTTTATGAGGCAGATGCAGGCGGGCGGCGGAAAGGCAATGGCATTCGGGAAGAGCAGGGCAAGGCTTCTGACAGAAAATCAGCAGAAGATAACATTCAAGGATGTGGCAGGCGTTGAAGAGGCCAAGGAAGAGGTGGAGGAGATTATTGAATTTCTCAAGGACCCGAAGAAATTCACAAAACTCGGCGGCAGGATACCGAAGGGCGTGCTTCTTATGGGCTCGCCCGGAACCGGGAAAACCCTTCTTGCAAAGGCAATAGCCGGAGAGGCAGGGGTTCCGTTTTTCAGCATATCCGGCTCTGATTTTGTGGAGATGTTTGTGGGGGTTGGCGCATCCCGGGTGAGAGATCTCTTTATGCAGGGCAAAAAAAATGCGCCGTGCATAATCTTTATAGATGAAATAGACGCCGTGGGCCGGCACAGGGGGGCGGGCCTTGGCGGAGGCCATGACGAGCGGGAGCAGACATTAAATCAGCTTCTTGTTGAGATGGATGGTTTTGAATCAAATGAAGGCGTCATCCTGATTGCTGCAACAAACCGTCCCGATGTTTTGGACCCGGCGCTGATGCGGCCGGGGAGATTTGACAGGACTGTGGTTGTTCCAAAGCCTGATTTAAAGGGGAGGGCAGAGATACTTGGCGTTCATGCCAAAAAAACACCTCTGGCAGAGAATGTGAATCTTGAAAAGGTTGCACGGGGCACGCCCGGCATGTCAGGCGCTGACCTTGCTAATCTGGTTAACGAGGCGGCGCTTCTGGCTGCGCGACGCGGCAAGACAAAAGTTGAAATGACTGATTTTGATGAGGCAAAGGACAAGGTTTTGATGGGCAAAGAGCGCAAGAGCATGGTGATAAGCGAGGAGGAAAAGAGAAATACAGCGTATCACGAAGCCGGTCATACACTGGTTGGAAAGCTTATCCCCGGCTCCGACCCTGTGCACAAGGTAACCATTATTCCGAGGGGCTTTGCGCTTGGCCTTACCCAGTATCTGCCTCTGGATGAAAAACACACATGGCCTAAAGAGTATATCATGGGAAGGATTGCCATTATGATGGGCGGAAGGGCAGCGGAAGAGCTGGTGCTTAAGCACATGACAACCGGAGCGGGCAATGATATTGAAATGGCGACCGAGATGGCGAGAAAGATGGTATGCGAATGGGGCATGAGCGAGAAGATGGGCCCGTTGACATTCGGCAAAAAAGAGGAGATGGTGTTTCTTGGAAAAGAGATAGCAGCGCATAAGGACTACAGCGAGCAGACAGCCATGGAGATAGATTCAGAGATAAAGGCAATTGCGATGGAAGGCTATATTAGGGCTAAAAAGATCCTTGTTGAAAATAGCGAGACCCTGCACAGGCTTGCAGCAGCCCTTCTGGAAAGAGAGGTGCTGGACGGCGATGAAATAGACAGGATAATACGCGGCGAGAACGTGCCTCCGAAGGAGACTGAAATGGCAGGCGCTGCATCTGTATAAAGAAGTCGGAGTCGGGAAGCAGGGGGCAAGAGAACATCTTGCCCTTTGTTTTTTGCACGGCAGTCAATAATAATGAGGTTTTTGTGAATTTACCTCAGGCTCTGAATATTGCCTCTGAGCAGCAGGCTATTATTGAGATGTACCGTATCGGGGTGGATCCGATGGGTGTCAAACTCATGGCGCCCAAACTGCTGCATCTGAATTTGAAGCTCAAGAATTTGACCGCGCCCCAGGCAAACATCCTGAAACAGGAAATGCTTTCTGTTGGAGGGGAGGCAGCAGTGTCAGTAGGCGTTATTAACTGCAGCGTCACTACTACCGACGTCATTATATCCGGAACTGAAAAGCAGATACAGAATGTTATTAAAAAATTGGATATGCAGCCGTTTGGTTTGAAACAGGTTGGCAATGCCCTTAAGAATGCAATGAGCAATATATATAAAAGAGAGGCGATATTTGAAGCCAGGGGAAAAAAATGGATTTTGGGAACACGGACATTAGTTATGGGCATTTTGAATGTAACCCCCGATTCTTTTTATGACGGTAGACAATATCTGAAAAAAGGAGCCGCTGTAAAAAGGGCGCTCCGGATGGCGGAGGACGGCGCTGATATTATAGATGTGGGCGGCGAATCATCCAGACCCGGCTCCAAACCGGTTTCTCTGGACGAAGAGCTGAAAAGGGTCATCCCTGTCGTCAAAGAAATTGCGAAAAAAAACGATGCAATTATATCTGTGGATACGACCAAGGCAGAGGTTGCAAGGCAGGCAATAGATGCAGGCGCTTGCATAATAAATGACATCAGCGCCATGAGATTTGATCCGAAGATGGCGGATATATGCGCTAAAAATAAAGTTGGCGTTATCCTTATGCATATGAGAGGAACTCCCGCAACCATGCAGAGAGATGTCCGATACGATGATCTTATGTCGGATATATTCGGTTATCTGGAAGAAAGGGTGAATGTCGCTGTCAAGGCTGGCATCAAGCGGGAAAGGATTGCTGTTGATCCGGGGATAGGCTTTGGAAAGGGCGCTGAAGATAATCTCAATATTATCAGCAGACTTTCTGAGTTTAAGGCCATGGGCAGGCCGATAGCGCTCGGGACATCCAGAAAATCTTTTATAGGCAAGGTTCTGGGACTGGACGCAAAAGACAGGCTTGAAGGCAGTATCGCTGCTGTTGCGGCAGGCATATTAAACGGAGCAAATATTGTAAGGGTCCATGATGTTAAGGAAGCGAGAATGGCAGCAGATATGGCGGACGCGATAAAAAACAGTAGAGAGTAGGTAGTAGACAGTATAGAGGGAACAGCTATAAATCTTTTTCTGTCTACTGTCTACCGTCTACTCACTACTTTTAAATATATGCCGCAGGCTATTTTTGATATTCGCTGGATAGATCTGCTTGACATCCTCATTGTCGCCTTTGTCCTTTACAGGCTTATGCTTCTTGTAAAGGGGACAAGGGCAGAGAGGATGCTGTGGGGTCTGGCTGTGATAGTTCTTGCCTATTTCGTATCTCAGAGGATGGGGCTCTTTACGCTCCACTGGATATTGAGCAATTTCTTAAGCTCCATAGTAATCATCGTAATCGTGGTCTTCCAGCGGGATATAAGGCGGGTATTGGTGCAGGTTGGCAAAACATCATTTTTTGGCAGGGGAGAAGGGGCAAGGGAAGAGATATTTGAGGAGCTGACCAGGGCAGCCTTTCAGATGTCGGAAAAAAAGATCGGCGCATTGATAGCGCTGGAAAAAGATGTGGGATTAGGAGATTATCTGGATATGGGAACAGAGGTGGACGCAAAGGTGAACTCAGAAATGCTCCTCTCTATCTTTAACCCTTCTTCACCGGTGCATGACGGCGCGGCTATAATAAGAAAGGCAAGGATAAGCAGGGCCGGCTGCTTTCTCCCTCTGGCCAAAGGCGAGGAGATAAGCAAGTCTTTAGGGACGCGGCATAGAGCTGCCCTTGGACTTACCGAGGAGACTGACGCGGTTGTCATCGTTGTTTCAGAGGAGACAGGAGAGGTTTCTATAGTTACTGACAGAAATATAGAGAGAAATATGAATGCACAGATATTCATGGAGCGGCTCAGAAATGCATTCCTGGGCGCCCGTTAGCACGATTTACCCCGCACTTTGGAGAAAGTGCGGGGTTTACCAGAGACAAGAGGGATATTGTGGCGAAAGAAAATCTTTTTAAAGGGCTTTTTTTTGAGAATACAATTTTAAAGATCATGGCCCTCATATTTGCCATTGCCCTCTGGTTTCTGGTGGCAGGAGAAAAGGAGATAGAAGCAGATGTTCTCATACCCCTGGAGTTTAAAAATATCCCTCACGATATGGAAATCATTGATGAACCTGTACGAGAGGTGGAGGTCAGGATCCGTGGCTCAAAGACATTTCTTGTGAACCTCTCGTCCTCCCATTTCATAGCATCCCTTGACCTCTCCTCGGCAAAACCTGGGGTTAATACCCTGAAGATTACGCCCAGGGATATTAAGGCCCCGAAGGGTGTAGAGATAATAAAAGTAAATCCATCGACAGTGCAGGTATATCTGGAGGTCATGGGGCAGAAATCAGAGGATAAAAGATAGAATATTTTCATTTTGAATTATGCAAGTGTAGCTGATATTATATGGGTCAGATGGTTTTAATCGCTTTATATATTGGATAAAAGGAGATAGGAATGGTCGGATATTTGCAGAAATTCGAACAATTAGTAGTTAAACTGCTGACGCTAGTTATGTCATTTGTCCTAATTCTGCTCTTTGTAGACCTTGTTTGGGTTATAGTAAGGGATGTTGTCTCCCACTCCCTATTTTACCTTACCCCTGCAGATATCCACGAGATATTCGGGCATTTCTTGCTGGTTTTAATAGGCATTGAATTACTGGAATCGATCATAAAAACCTATCTCACGCAGAGCTTATTTCATGTGGAAGTAGTGTTGCTGGTCGCAATTATTGCTGTTGCCCGTAAGGTAATTATTATGGAAGTAAGTGAAAGCCAGCCGCTCGCAGTAATAGGCATCGGGGTATTAGTACTTGCTCTTTCGGTCGGTTATTATCTTCTAAAACAAAAAGATTGACGATATGAGAAAACTATTCGGCACAGACGGTGTAAGGGGCGTTGCCAATATCTATCCAATGACCGCTGAGATTGCCATGCAGCTTGGAAGGGCTATTGCCTATGTATTCAAAAAAGAGCCGCGAAGACATAAGATTGTAATCGGGAAAGATACCAGACTGTCAGGATATATGCTGGAAACCGCAATGGCTTCCGGTATATGTTCCATGGGCGTTGATGTGATGCTGGTAGGGCCTCTTCCCACGCCCGGCATTGCGTTTATCACATCCAGCATGAGGGCGGATGCAGGCGTTGTGATTTCAGCGTCCCACAACCCGTATCAGGATAACGGCATTAAATTTTTTTCAAGAGACGGCTTTAAGCTGCCGGATAAACTTGAGGCAGAGATAGAAAGATTTATCTTTGAAAATAACGAACCGTCCCACAGGCCCACTGCCAGCGATATCGGAAAGGCGCACAGGATTGACGACGCCATAGGCAGATATGTTGTATTTGCAAAAAATACCTTTCCAAAAGAGCTAACGCTGGATGGTCTAAAAATAGCGGTTGATTGTGCGCACGGCGCAGCGTATAGGGTTGCGCCGGAGGTCTTTTACGAGCTCGGGGCAGAGGTTTTTCCGATTGGCATAAAACCTGATGGCGAAAATATCAATGACAGGTGCGGCTCTCTCTATCCGGAGGTTGCTAAAAAACTGGTTAAGGAAAAAAAGGCTGATATTGGTATCGCGCTGGATGGCGACGGCGACAGGGTTATTTTAATAGATGAAAAAGGGAGAATTCTGGACGGGGATTATCTCATGGCCATAGCGGCAACACGGATGTTAAAACAGAATACTTTAAAAAAGAAGACCTTGGTCACAACCATTATGAGCAATATGGGGCTGGAAGAGGCTGTAAAAAATGCTGGAGGCAAAGTGGTCCGAACAAAAGTCGGAGACAGATATGTGGCAGAGGAGATGCTGAAAGCCGGCTATAATCTTGGCGGCGAACAGTCAGGCCACATCCTGTTTATGGACCATACAACAACAGGGGACGGGATAATATCCGCTCTGCAGGTGCTGGCAGTCATGGTTAAGGAAAATAAAAAACTTTCAGAGCTTGCCGCAGGTATGCAAGCCTATCCCCAGATTTTGATCAATGTAAAGGTGAAGGAGAAAAAGGATCTTTTGAGCATTCCTCAGGTGGCTGAGAGGATACGAGAGGTAGAAGGCAAATTAAACGGCAGCGGAAGACTCTCAGTCAGATATTCCGGCACAGAGCCGTTTGCGAGAGTGATGATTGAAGGAAAGGATGAAAAAGAGATAAAAAGAATGACAGGGTATATTGCAGAGGCGATAGAAAAGGAGCTGGGCTGATGGCAAGACTATCGGTAAATGTAGACCATGTGGCGACAATACGGCAGGCAAGGCGCTCTCAAGAGCCTGACCCTGTAACCGCAGCGAGCTTAGCAGAGCTTGGCGGCGCGGACGGCATAACCATTCATCTGCGCGAGGACAGGAGACATATCCAGGACAGGGATGCAATCATTTTAAGAAAAACGATTAAAACAAAACTTAATCTGGAGATGGCCGCAACACAGGAGATGCTCAAGATTGCCCTTGAGCTGCAACCTGACATGGCTACGCTGGTTCCTGAAAAGAGACAGGAGCTGACAACAGAGGGTGGATTGGATATACGGGCGGCCAGGGACTCCCTTAAAAAATTTATTGGAACTTTGAAAGAGGCTGGCATCATGGTAAACCTCTTTATTGACCCGGAACCGGAGCAGGTAAAGGCCGGCCACAGGATGGATGTAAGCGGCGTAGAAATTCATACGGGCAGGTATTGCGATGCAAAAAACGAGGCGATGAGAGATGGAGAATTGAAGCGCATTTACAACACAGCCCTCCTGGCGTCAAAGCTTGGCATGGCTGTTCATGCAGGCCACGGCCTTGATTATTACAATATAAAAAAAGTGGCGGAAATTAAAGAGATTGAGGAATTTGCCATCGGCTTCAGCATCATAGCAAGAAGCGTATTTGTCGGCGTTGAGAAGGCGGTCAGAGAAATGAAGGAGCTGATAAGATGATCTACGGCATCGGCATAGATATTGTTCATATCCCTAAATTCAAACAGACAATTGAAAAATGGGGGGAGAAATTGGAAAACAGGCTCTTCACTCAAAACGAGCTGGTGTATTGTAAAAAAAGAAGATTTCCCGAACAGCACCTTGCAGCGCGCTTCGCAGCAAAAGAGGCATTGTTCAAAGCCCTGGGAAGGGCTGTGAGGTTTAGCGATATTGAAGTGATCAATAATCAGGATGGCAGGCCATATATTGTTTCCAAACCTAAAGGTTTGAGTTACGAAAAGGTCGTAACTCAAGACTTCAGCCTTGACAATCCGCAATCCGCAATCCGCAACCTTAAAACCCACTTAACCCTTTCTCATGATGATGGTTACTGTATTGCACAGGTTATATTGGAAACCGAAAAGGAGATTACTGTATGAAGAAAACATCTCTTATTTTTTTATTTATAGTTTCAAGCCTCTATCCATTGATTAGCAATGCCGTAGAACAAGCAAGTGAAGAAGAAAATGAAACAATTGAGGTGACAGCAGACGGCGTTGGGACAATCAAAGGAGATGCAGCAGATGCAAGGAGATCCGCTATTGACGACGGACTGAGAATTGCAGTGGAGCAGGCAAAAGGGGTTTTTGTAAAAGCCGAAACAGCGGTGGAAAGTTATGCTGCTGTAAAAGATGAGATTGCCACAAAGTGCAAAGGTTATGTAAAGACATACAAGATACTGAACGAGAACAAGGATGATAAGGCAAGCTTGTATCGTGTGAGGCTTCAGGCAGCTGTTCTTTTATCCGACCCCAAAGAGTCAGCGCCTGTAGTTTTTGATGAACAGAAATTTGAAGATAAAATCCCCGATGTGATAAAAGAGGCAATAGCAATAAGTAAAAAGACAAATGCAGTGGCAGAGATGATAGGTACGAAAAGAACTGCTGAATTAAACCCTGAAATGCTGAAAAAGCTCCGCCAGCGTTATTTAATAATGATTCAGATGCTCAATTCTATAGAACCCCCAAGAGGAAGGGTGGAAAAACATCGGATGTTAAAAAAGGCTATAGCGCTCAAGGCAAGGGCTACGCGCCTCTATGGAGAGTATGTTTTCGGCAAAGGCAGATCTGAAAGCCTGAAATCGGCAAATACGCTCAATAAAGAGGCCAACGCCATACTCCGCGATTTAAAGGAAAGAGCTCCGCAGAAGACGTCCGGCTTAAAACAAAGACCTCCGCACCGGCCGCAAATGAGGTAGTGGGTTAAAAAATAAAACTGATTTATTTTACCTTACTTCCATATCTTCCGCCCACTCAACCACCTCACTCGTCACCATCTCCCGCTTGCCCATTAAGTAGCCGTACCATTTATAAAGAGAATCTACCACTACAACTATCGCAAGCGCTGCCATCATTGCAACAAGCGCTGCATCAAGTTTGAATGTAAAGACATCGGCAGGGGCTGCAGCCTTCCCAGCTTTATCTAAAAATATCCAAAAGAGCTTCCAAGAAGCGGTAAGAGTCATTGTAGACATAAAAAGCATAGGCAAAAATGTCACCCATGCGTACTTAAGTTTGCCCATTTTAATAATAATTGTTGTTCCAACGCAAAAGGCAAGGGCGGCGAGCAATTGATTGGCCACGCCGAACATGGGCCAGATCGTGGAGACGCTTCCTGAACGGATGAGATAGCCCCATGCGCCGACAACGAGGAGGCTGGTAAATATCGTGCCTGGCATCCAGTTGGTTTTTGCCAGAGGTTTGTATGCGTATCCGCCGAGTTCCTGCAATATGAATCTCGCAACGCGCGTGCCTGCGTCAACCGTGGTGAGGATAAAGAGCGCCTCAAACATGAGCGCAAAATTATACCAGTATGGCATCAGGCCTTTCATGCCGGGAAGGCTTGAGAATATTGAGGCCATGCCCACAGCCAGAGAGACCGCGCCCCCGGGCCGTCCGGCTACATCCACGCCCACGGTTTGGGATAATTCCTGAATCTTGCTCACCGGGAATCCGAGTTGGGCTAATTGCTCAAAAGATAGTTTCGTGTTTATGGCAAAATAGTCACCGGGGATAAGTATGGTTGCGGCAATTATGGCAATGACAGCAACAAAACCTTCAGCGAGCATGGCGCCAAAACCGATCATTCTTATCTCTGATTCACTCTGTATCATTTTTGGCGTTGTGCCTGATGATATGAGGGAATGAAATCCCGACACTGCGCCGCAGGCGATGGTTATAAACATGAACGGGAAAACAGTGCCCGGTATTATGGGCCCCCCGCCATCAATAAACCTTGTTATTTTAGGCATCTGAACATCCGGCGCAATCAATATCACCCCTAACGCAAGCAGAATCACTGTGCCTATTTTCATGTATGTTGAGAGATAATCCCTCGGAGCAAGGAGAAGCCAAACCGGCAAGACAGAGGCAACAAAACCATAGATTGCTATAAGCAGCACAAGGGCGTTTCTATTAAAATTAAAATATGGCTCAAGGATGGAACCAGGAATATATCTTCCAAGGATTACGGCAAGAAGGAGTAGAACAACACCGATTACACTTACCTCTATAACCTTGCCGTGCCTTATTTTATACAGATAGATACCCATGAAAAGGGCTATGGGTATTGTGGCGGCAATGGTAAATGCGCCCCATGCGCTATGGGTCAAGGCATTTACCACCGCAAGGCCAAGGCCTGCCAAGGCAACGATGATAATGAATAGTATAGCAATGGCTGCTGCAATGCCTGCAACAGGGCCGATCTCATCCTTTGCAATCTGGGCAAGGGAGCGGCCGTTTCTCCGAACAGATGCCGCAAGGATTACGGTATCATGCACAGCACCGCCAAATGCAGCGCCGATAAGTATCCAGAGAAAGCCTGGAAGATAACCAAATTGAGCGGCAAGCACAGGCCCGATTAATGGCCCTGCGCCTGCGATGGCGGCAAAGTGATGGCCGAAGAGAACCCACTTGTGGGTCGGGTGATAATCTTTGCCGTCCGCCATCCTCATGCACGGCGTTATCCTTCTGTCATCAACAGTTAAAACCTTTGCAGTTATAAATGCGCCGTACAGGCGATACGAAATTATGAAAAAGCATGCCGCTGCCACAATAAACCAGAGGGCATTGACATGCTCGGACGGATTGATTATCTGTGTTACAACAGATAAGGCAAATGCGCCAAGAATAGCTATGCTGGCTATGATTAGATTGGATAGCTTCACACTGTTTTTTATATTATAAGACAGGAAGAAAGTGAGGTCAAGGGCGCTATAGGGGCGGCTTAAAATAGAATACAGGCCTAAAAGGCCTGCGTTGCGAAAAGACTATTCACTAAAAACTATCAGATATGAAGTGTTTTGCTTACTTATCACTAAACACTCATCGCTGTTTTTAAGTCCCCATCTCCCATGAAGATAGATATTTTTTCTGCTCTGCTGTCAAGGTGTCTATCTTTACGCCCATAGAGATAAGTTTTAATCTGGCGATCTCTTTATCAATATCCATAGGAACCGTATAAACCTTCTTTTCCAGTTTCTTAAAGTTCTTGACTACATATTCTGCAGACAGCGCCTGATTTGCAAAGCTCATGTCCATAACGCTTGCGGGGTGGCCTTCTGCGGATGCAAGATTGACAAGCCTTCCGTCCGCGAGCAGGCAAATCCTTCTGCCGTCTTTCATCAGGTATTCTTCAACAAAATCCCTGACCGTCCGTATGCCGATGCTGAGCGACTTGAGCCCTTCTATATCTATCTCAACATTGAAGTGGCCGGAGTTGGACACGATTGCGCCGTCCTTCATAACCTTGAAATGTTCCTTGCGGATGACATTGAGATTGCCGGTGACGGTACAGAATACATCGCCAATCTTTGCCGCATCTGCTATGGGCATGACCCGATAGCCGTCCATGACCGCCTCTATGCCTTTGATCGGATCAATCTCCGTGACGATGACGTCCGCGCCCATGCCTTTCGCGCGCATGGCAAGCCCCTTGCCGCACCATCCGTAGCCGCACACAACGAATTTTGCGCCTGCCAAAAGTTTGTTCGTTGCCCTTACAATGCCGTCTATGGTTGACTGCCCTGTGCCGTAGCGGTTGTCAAAAAAGTGTTTCGTATCCGCGTCGTTCACCGCGATGACCGGAAACATAAGCACATTCTTTGCCGCCATGCTCTTGAGCCTGATTACACCGGTTGTGGTCTCTTCTGTTGAGCCGATAATGTTTTTGACAAGCTCTTTTCTCTCGCCGTGGATAGCAGCCACAAGGTCTGCGCCGTCGTCCATCGTGATATTCGGCTTTGCATCTAACGCCGTATTCAAGTGCTGATAGTATGTCTTATTGTCTTCGCCTTTGATTGCGAATGTGGGTATGCCGAAATCCTTTACAAGGGATGCCGCAACATCATCCTGCGTGCTTAATGGATTTGAAGCGCAGAGATAAGTATCTGCGCCGCCCTCCTTGAGCGTCCGCATCAGATTCGCCGTCTCAGTGGTAACATGCAGACACGCGGCCAGCTTGTATCCCTTGAGTGGCTTTTCCTTTGCAAACCGCTGCCGGATGAGCCTCAGAACCGGCATATCCTTCTCAGCCCACTCAATCCTGAGTTTACCTTTTTTTGCCAAACTAATATCTTTTACATGATACTTCATTAAACCTCCTGTGAATATAGGGTCAAGGGTCAAGTTCTCTCATAACCCCTGACCCATGACCCTATATTCTTGACCCTTGCTACTTGACCCTTGACCCTGTCTTTTTGACCCTTGCCCCTGTCTTCATATTTTTGCCGCTTTCTTTAACACCTCTGCCTTATCCGTTCTCTCCCATGTGAACTCGGGCTCGTTTCTTCCGAAGTGGCCGTTGGCAGCGGTTTTCCTGTAGATGGGTCTTAAAAGGTCAAGGGTCTTAATTATATCTGCCGGCTTCATCTTGAAATTTTCCCGTATAAGTTCAACAATCTTTTCCGGCGCAATCTTCTCCGTGCCGAATGTGTCAACCATGACCGATACCGGCTCTGCAATGCCTATTGCATAGGCAATCTGCAATTCACATTCATCTGCCAATCCTGCTGCTACCACATTCTTTGCCACATATCTCGCCATATACGATGCCGACCTGTCCACCTTAGAAGGGTCTTTTCCTGAAAATGCGCCGCCGCCATGGCTGCCGTGACCGCCGTATGTATCAACGATTATCTTTCTTCCCGTCAATCCACAGTCGCCCTGAGGGCCTCCAACAACAAACCTTCCCGTCGGATTTATGTAATACTTTGTATTTTTATCCAGATACTCTGCCGGAACAGCCTTCTTTACCACCTCATTTATTATAGCTTCCCTCAGTGTCTTATTATCCACATCCGGTGAATGCTGGCTTGAAATAACAACTGTGTCAACTTTGACAGGCCTGTTATTAACATACTGTATTGTAACCTGAGATTTCCCGTCAGGCCTTAGAAACTTAAGCTCGCCTTTCTTTCTTGCCTCTGTAAGTCTTTGTGTTATTTTGTGTGCGAAGTGTATCGGCATCGGCATCAACTCCGGCGTATGATTGCAGGCATAGCCGAACATAAGCCCCTGGTCTCCGGCGCCCTGCTCTTTGCCCTCTGTAGTATCAACACCCATTGCGATATCAGGCGACTGCTTATCCAGCGTAACCATGACAGCGCAGGTATGGGCATCAAAACCCATGCTGGCGTCAGTATAGCCGATATCCCTGATGGTGTTTCGGACAACCTCAGGATAATTTACCTGAGCCTGTGTGGTTATCTCTCCTGCAATAAGCGCCAGACCTGTTGTAACAAGGGTTTCACATGCAACCCTGCTTTTTGGGTCCTGTGCAAGGATTGCATCCAGAATTGAATCCGATATCTGGTCAGCGACCTTATCAGGATGCCCCTCTGTAACAGACTCAGATGTGAAAAGATAATTCTTAATCCCCATATTCTAAACCTCCTTGTTCGCAAAAATTTCAAAGGCATAAACATAAACATTTTTCTCTCATTATGTCAATAAAATTTTAACACCTTTTTGTATTAAAAACACCCATGAATGGGCAGACTACATTATAAAATAAAAAAGGGCGGGGTTTTATGCCCGCCCTTTTCAAAACTTCCAAATCCCCCCTCCGTCCCCCTTTTACAAAGGGGGATTTAGGGGATTACATTAAAAGTCATACTGAATCTTTGCAAAGTACTCGGTAACGGTATCGCTTGTTGCAGTGGACGGCTTTGGCTTTGAAGAGAGGATGCCGTCTCCAGGCATAAACCAGGCTGCCTGTGCGGTAAGAGCAAGCTCTTTGTAGAGCTTGTAAACAGCGGTCACATCAACCTCTGTGCCCAGGGTCGCATCCCATTCCGTGGTGTCTTTCTTTGTCGCTGTATGCTGGAATTGGGCAACAAGGCCGTTCAAGGTCAAATCGTCCGTTGCCTTGTAAATGCCATAAACCTCTGCAAAGGTGATGTTGCCGAGGGTGCTGTTGCTGATGCTGTTTGCGCTGCCTGTGGCAATGACTGCGCCGCCATTTGAAACCTCGCCGCTGTCAAAGAATATTGCAGGCCGGACGCCAAGCTGGACGCCATATGAGCCTGCAACGCCGCTGAATGTATTGTTGGTCGTATCTGTCTTGTCATCGCCTGTGCCATAACCAACGGCAAGTCCGAGTGTAGCAGGACCCACAGGCATGCTCACATCAGCGTCAAGGGCATATGCGCTGTAAGAGAGGTCGCTGAGGTTATTGCCTGCGCCGCAGGTGCCTACTGTGCAGCCCTTCTTCCAGCTGCCGCCCTTGTATGCAACATGAGCCTTAAGATTTACAGGACCAAGCTGCTTTGCATCCACGCCTACGCCAAGCCAATAAGGGTTGTCTTCTCCCACAGTAGAAGTTACTATTGACCTGTTTGCGTCATACACTAAATATACAGCGCCGGTCAGGGTGTCTGACGGCATGAATACGCCCTCTACAATATAGAGGTCGCGATCTTGATCGCCCTGTATTGTTGCACCTGTGTTTGTGCTTGGTGTTGAACCTGTGGAGGTCTCTGAAAGTTTTACATAACCGGCAGCAATTGCCAGTTGATCGGACGGCTTCGTTGCCGCCAGAATGGCATCAACCTGAGAAACGACAATCAGACCGCCGTCCAAAAGTCCCCAGTACACTTTGTCATCAGAGACTCTGAATGACTGACCGCCATCCGGCGCATCGCCGAACACTGAACGGCCTGCCTTTACCCTAATAGGACCTGCATTGAATGAAAGATATGCCTGGCGGATATTTACCCTGTTGTTCTGAGTAGTGCCTGCCGCGCCGGAACCCCATGTATGGCCCCTGTTCGGCCCGGCTGTATCGCCCATCTCCAACTGCACAAAACCCCTTAAATTGTCCGATGCCTTGCTGTCAACATTGAGACGGAACCTCTGGTCTATCCAGGAGTTGTTGTCTCCTGTCTTACTGTTGTAGTCTGCTGCATTGTCCGTGCTGAACGCCCTCACCCTGTATGTGCCGTAGAATGTGGTATCAGCCATTGCCGTCCCCACCCATGCGGCAGTCATCAGGATTGCAAAAACTGCCATTAGAATCTTCTTCATTTCTTCCTCCTTTAGTTTTATTATTACTTCTTCAATTAAGAAGCAATTTGTAAATTACAAGGTCTCAAGGCTAAAGCCTTGTGTTTAGAGTATTTATTCTTAATCTCTATACCACCTCCCTCTTAATTTTCTTTTTAAAATACAGACCCAAACAACATGACCGCTTTAATTACTCCCCCCTTTTTTACACCACAAACAAACAGGTTGTCAAGTGTTTTTTTAATACAGGAGGCAAGAGGAGTAAAATTTTGTTTTCACTGGAACCCTGGAACCCTTGACCCCTTGTACCCTGCCTTTATACCACTCCCGCCTTCAACAGATCATGCAGGTGAACAACGCCCGCAACCCGGTTCAGTTTTTTCCCTTCATACACAAAGAGCGTGGTTATGGAATGATCCTCCATCATCTTGAGAGCGGCCTCTGCCAGAGAGCCTTTTTCTATCTTTTTCGGACTGCGCGTCATCACATCCTGAACGCTTTTATTCAGAATATCGTTCCCTTTCCCCAAGGCCCTGCGCAGATCACCGTCCGTTATCACACCGACAAGATGTTTATTTTTATCCACCACTGCGGTAACGCCGAGCCTTTTTGCCGTTATCTCCAGAATGGCCTGTTTCATGGACGCTGCGGTATTTACCATCGGAATATGTTTTCCGGTGTGCATGAGTTCGTCCACCTTCAAAAGTTTTTTGCCGAGACTGCCCGCAGGATGGAGCAGCGCAAAATCCTCCTGCTTAAAACCCTTCTCCTCCAAAAGCGCAACTGCCAACGCATCGCCCAAAGCCAGCGCAGCAGTGGTGGAGGCTGTGGGCGCAAGACCCAGCGGACACGCCTCTTTTTTCACGCCGATATCCAACGCCACATCGCCTGCGCGCGCAAGGCTAGACTTTTTATCGCCGGTCATGGCGATGAGCTTTGCGCCCATCCTCTTGATGAGCGGAACAATCCGCACAATCTCCGCTGTTTCACCGCTGTTGGAAACCGCTATCACCACATCGTCTTTCATCAGCATCCCCAGATCGCCGTGAACCCCTTCCGCAGGATGCAGGAAAAACGCGGGTGTGCCGGTGGAGGCAAAGGTTGCCGCAATCTTTTTGCAGATAAGCCCGCTCTTGCCCATGCCGGTTATGATCACCTTGCCGGTTGAATGCAAAATCAGGTCAATGGCCCTGGAGAAATTTGCGTCAAGCCTTAGGGCAAGACGGGTTATGGCCTCGGCCTCGATTTTGAGGACGCGTTTGGCGGTGGAGATGGAATTGTCCATAGGCTTAAATCTAACGACTGCTTTTCTTTGACTCATTTATAAACATTTCCCCTGAAATCAACCGTATCAACAAAGATGGTTCGGGATTCAATATCAGGCTTTACAATAATTCTGACCTTGCCTTTTCTAATGCGGTAATAGCCTGACCATTCTCCTTTTAGCTTTTTAACATCTATATTGTTGCTTGAACCTGTTATCCTGATTATAAAATTCTTCACTGATTCTCTGACCTTGTCTCGCATCCCATGCAGTTCTGTAAAATCAATTGCCCTCTTTGAATATTCTATATTCCAACTCATATGTCCATCTTCTCTGTATGAACTGATTTGTTTTCCGGTTTTTTATATCTGTCGGCAATGTCCTGCATTTCTCTGTCCGAGATATTTGGAAAAAACATAAGCCTCATCTTTATCAGTTCCTCTTCCAGCGCCTCTTTCACAGATTCCTTGATGACTGTCTTTAGTTCATTACGGCTTACAGTCTGCATGTTCTCACCTCCATTTTTTGTTTTGATTTTTCTTCACCACCCCATCTATCTCCTTTAACTGTTTCAACAGCCCCGTAAGGTTATTCAAACTTAGCGAATTCGGGCCATCGCAGAGCGCATATTTAGGATCAGGGTGAACCTCCATGAATATGCCGTCAACGCCGACTGCAACTGCCGCCCGTGCCAGATATTCCACCATATCCCGCTGTCCGCCGGATGCGGCGCCGAGGCCGCCCGGAATCTGAACGCTGTGCGTTGCGTCAAAAATCACGGGGCAGTCCATCTGCCGCATGATAGGAATTGACCGAAAATCCACCACAAGATTGTTGTAGCCAAAGGAGGCGCCTCTTTCTGTGATGATTATATTTTTATTTCCTGTAGATACAGCCTTGTCAATTATCTGCCGGACATCCCACGGCGCCAAAAACTGGCCTTTTTTAATATTTACGATCTTTCCTGTCTTTGCCACTTCCAATATCAAATCTGTCTGTCGGCAGAGAAATGCAGGTATCTGGATAATATCTGCAACCCGTGCGGCCTCTTTTACATCCTCTTTGCAGTGAACATCGGTAAGCACCGGCAAATTGAATTTTTTCTTTACCTCCGCCAATATTGCAAGCCCTTTTTCAAGCCCAGGTCCCCGATACGATTTGAGCGATGTCCTGTTGGCCTTGTCATACGACGCCTTGAATATGAGCGGGATTTTCAGTTTGGCTGCAATGGCCTTGAGCCTTGCCACAATGGCAAAGGTTGTTTTCTCATCCTCTATCACGCACGGCCCTGCAATGAAAACAAAAGGGGCATTGCCCCCGATTTTGATATTGCCAAGTTTTATAATCTTCACTTTTTTCTGACCCCTGACCCCTGTCCCCTGCCCCCTTTCTTCTGAATCGCTGCCTTTATAAACTCTTCAAACAACGGGTGCGGCTGCATGGGTCTGCTTTTAAATTCAGGATGGAATTGACAGCCCAGAAACCAGGGATGATTTTTATATTCCATAACCTCTACCAGTTTGCCGTCAGGGGAAAGACCGCTGAATATAACCCCTGCCTTTTCCATATCTTCACGGTAGGTATTATTCACCTCATATCTGTGCCTATGTCTTTCGCTTATCTCAAGCTTACCGTATGCCTTGAAGGCAAGCGTCCCCTTTTTAAGCACGCACGGATATGCGCCCAGCCTCATGGTGCCACCCTTTGCGGTAACGCCCTTCTGGTCCAGCATCATATCAATCACAGGGTGAGGCGTGTCAGGATTGAATTCGCTGGAGTTGGCGTCTTTCAAACCACAGAGGTTTCTCGCTATCTCTATGGCAGCCACCTGCATTCCAAGGCATATGCCGAAGAACGGAATGTTTTTCTCCCTTGCATACTGTATAGAGGAAATCTTCCCCTCTATGCCCCGACTCCCAAAACCGCCAGGTATTAAAATTCCGTCAAGCGCCCTTAATACCTGAGCCGCTCCTTTTTTCTCAATGTCCTCGGAGTCATAATAAAGGAGGCGCACCCGGCAGTTGTTGGCAAGCCCCCCGTGGATAAAGGACTCGTGGAGGCTCTTGTAGGAATCCTGAAGGTCTGTATACTTTCCGACTATTCCTATGTTGATCTCATGTTTCGGATTATTTATCTTCTTGCCTATCTCTTCCCACTGTTTAAGTTTCGGCGCACCGGTCCAGATATTCAAGAGTTTTACAACCTTTTCATCAAGCCCTTCGTTATGAAAGGCAAGCGGCACCTCGTATATACACTCAACATCCTTTGCAGTTATAACCGCATCCCTGTCCACATTGCAGAACAAGGCTATCTTTGCCTTGAGCTCAGGCGAAAGGCCGCGGCTGGTGCGGCAGAGAAGGATGTCGGGCTGGATGCCTATCTCTCTCAATTTGTTCACGCTGTGCTGAGTGGGCTTTGTCTTTAATTCGCCTGCTGTATTGATGAATGGGATAAGGGTAAGATGAATATAAAGAACATTCTCTTTGCCGAGGTCAAACCGAAGCTGCCTTATTGCCTCAAGAAACGGAAGGCTCTCAATATCGCCGACTGTCCCGCCTATCTCTATGATGGCGACATCAACACCATCAGCCATATTGAGTATATTTGCTTTTATCTCGTCGGTGACATGCGGAATGACCTGAACCGTGCCTCCGAGATAGTCCCCGCGCCGTTCCTTGCTGATCACGGAGTCATAAATCTGTCCCGTGGTAAAATTATTGCGCTTGGTAAGTTTTGCCGAGGTAAACCTCTCATAATGGCCTAAATCCAGATCAGTCTCAGCGCCGTCGTCGGTGACAAAAACCTCTCCGTGCTGAAACGGACTCATGGTGCCGGGGTCAACATTGATATAGGGATCAAGTTTTTGCAGGGTTATGGTCAAACCCCTGCTTTCAAGCAAAGCGCCGATGGACGCAGAGGCAATCCCCTTGCCCAGCGACGAAACAACCCCCCCGGTTACAAAGATGAATTTGGTTTTGATATGTTTTTTCGGATCAGCCATGTCAGCTACCAGTAGACAGTAGACTGTAGATAGTAGACAGGGGAAAAATACGGTCTACCCTCTACCCACTACTTTCTACCTTCTACCTTCTACTCTCTACTATCTTTCTCACTTTCTCCAAATCTTCCATTGTATCAACGCCGATAGAATTGTATCTTGTTTCCACAACCTTTATTTTATATCCGTTTTCCAGAACCCTCAACTGCTCCAGTTTTTCCGCCTCTTCCAGGGGTGTCGGCGCCATTTCGGTAAACTTCAGCAAAAAATCTTTTCTGTAAACATAGAGGCCGATATGCTTATAGTAACAGGGTTCAAGCAAAGCCCTTGACCCCCTGACCCCTTGACCCCTTGACCCCTGTTCTCTCATGTATGGTATCGGCAGCCGTGAAAAATAAAGGGCAAAATCTCTTCTGTCGGTTACCACCTTCACAGCATTTAGGTTATTCAATTCCTCATAGTCTGTTATCCTTGTCTTGAGGCTTGCCATCTGAAGCTCTATATCATCCAACATCGGCCTTATGGCCTCATCTATCATTTCAGGCTCAAGGAGCGGCTCATCGCCCTGAACATTTACAACTATATCGCACTTAATATTTGCCGCTGCCTCTGCAAGCCTGTCCGTGCCGGATTTATGAGATGCGGATGTCATAACAACATTTCCGCCGAATCTTTTGACCGCGTCAAAAATCCTCTTGTCATCAGCAGCCACAAAAATATCATTTATTAGCCTTGCCTTCTTTGCCCTTTCATAGACCCATTGAACCATAGGCTTTCCTGCTATGTCTAAAAGCGGTTTTCCGTTAAGACGGGTAGAGGCATACCGCGCAGGAATAATTGCAATAACATTCATTGCATTCAAATATATCTTAAAGATAGTCTAAAAGTCTACAATTTGTTAGTTTAAAAGCCCTGTAGGTTGGGTTACGCTTTTTAACCCAACAAAACATCAAACATAAAATCGTTGGGTTTCGTTCCTCAACCCAACCTGCTCATCTCTATTTTTAACACCATTTTTGTCTTAGGCCCCACCTTGGCATATTCTGCCTGCCTTACACCAGCTACCCATACAATCTCATTTCCAGAAACGATGATAGGTATTAAACCTCTCTTGCGCCTCACAATCTTCTTTTCTATAAAAAGGGCTTTCAGCTTCTTATGCCCCTTCATGCCAAGCGGCATAAAACGATCACCTGGCCTGAAATTTCTGATAGTCAGAGGAAGTTTGAGCTTGTCGTAATCAAAATAGGCTTCCCCCTCACCCTTCCCTCTCCCCTCAGGGGAGAGGATTAAGGTGAGGGGATTTTGAATCTTTGTCTTAAAATCAGCAATCCGTATTCCGCTGTCGGCAATAACCGAAGTTTCACCGTTTATCTTTAATGCCTGCTCAAAAGAAAGCCCTTCTGTTCTTTTCCGACCGCTGACCGCCGACCTTTGACCTCTTGCTATAGTGACAATATCGTATTCTTTGTAAATAGTTACCGCATGCGGAAGGTTTACTGAAATATTGGGTGCATTGTTATGTAACAGTTTCAAGAAGTCTTCAATATGATAACTATAAAACCCTCTTGATGAACCGACAAGCTCCTCCACTGTCATAAAAAAGACCCTTGCCTTTATCGCATCATGCGCATTGCGCAACTTCTTTAATGATAACGAAATTATATTTGCATCCTGCCTGATTACGAGACTCTTGTAAGAATCTTTTGCTTGGTCTTTCAAATAATCCTCGTCTCTTGCAAGGATATTAGCAAGCCGTGCCATATCGCTTCTGATGCGTGGATTATATCCCTCAAGAATCGGCATCAACTTGAGCCTTATCTTATTGCGAAGATATTTGATGCTCTTGTTGGAACTGTCTTTTACAAATTGTAGCTCATTATCGGTGGCATATCTTTCTATTTCTTTTCTGGTTGCATCAATCAACGGCCTTATATAATTATCCCTCACCGGCGGTATGCCGCTTAACCCCCGGAGCCCGGCGCCTTTTAAAAAACGCATGATCACGGTCTCCGCCTGATCATCCAGATTATGACCTGTTGCTATTCTTCGCGCTTTATACTTTTTTGCGGTCTCCTCAAAAAAGGCATATCTCGCCTTTCTTGCAGCATCCTGCAACGACTCGCCTTTTTTCAAAAGCGATTTAACATCAACCTTCTTGCCGATGAATTTTATATTCAGTTTCTTTGTCAAGTCTCTGACAAAGGCAGCATCCCTGTCGGATTCTTTGCCTCTTAAAGAGTGATTGAGGTGGGCTGCGATAAGGGAGAGCTTATATTCCGCTGCAAGCTGAAGAAGGAGATGAAGCAACACAACAGAATCCACACCGCCCGAGACACCAACTACAACGGTATTTCCCTTTCTAATCATCCCAAATTTTTTTATTGTATTCTTTACTTTGCTCAGCATGATTGTTAAGTCCAAATATCAAAGCCCAAAGTGGATAAAAATTGAGCTTACGCACCAAAACTCAAAACCGAAACTCAAAACCTTAAAACTGTTTTTTGTACCTTTTGAGTTTTAAGCTATGGTTTTGACTTTTGCGTTTTGAGTTCTGAGTTATTCATTACTCCATCTTTCCACCCGCCCCGCCAACCTCCCCTATGCCGAGCAGGTTAAATGTCACCATGACTATTTTCTCTTCCAGCCTCTCCGTGTAAGTAAGCTGAGCACCCCAGCATTGCTGATGATATTCAAGGCCATAGGCGGCTTCAATTGCCCTCTTGTCACTATAGGAATATCTGTTGCGATAGGTAAGGTCAACCGATTGAATAAGTTTAAATCTCAGGGATGAGTCAAGATATTCTGTGGACAAAGAGCTTCTTATATACCTGTAACTGATATCCAGGCTGTCGCCTCTTTTATCCCACAGCCCCAGCGATGCATTATA
This sequence comes from Deltaproteobacteria bacterium, assembly GCA_016195725.1. Taxonomy (GTDB): domain Bacteria; phylum Desulfobacterota; class GWC2-55-46; order UBA9637; family UBA9637; genus UBA10170. The sequence continues at coordinate 24,184 of JACPZB010000029.1, forward strand.
CTCATTCATCCAGTCATCATATGGGCTATATCTACCCTTTGCCGTTATAAGCGCCCATGACAGCGGCTTTAATCTAACCTCTCCTGTAATATCAGAAAACGGCCGCCTCTTATCCGCAGGAGAAGTCAGCTTCCTTGTTTCTTCATTTATATTATAGCTCTGGCTCAAATCCATATATATATAGTCGCGGTAGGAAGGCTTTGCCTCTTCCATGAATTTGCCTGTCAATACGGAATTCAATGAATAGGCAAACTCGTTTCTCGCTGCAATCCTATCCACGCCGTCAAATGAAGGAAGGTCATTCTGCACCACTTCCGGCATATATATATAGGTAATTTTTGGCCTTATGGTGTGCTTAAGCTTTTTCAATCCTTCTTCTGTTTCGTTCACACCCAAAGAGGATATCCGCACAAAGGTGGTAGTAATATCAGCATTCAGATCATAAAGGCTTCTGTCGTAATAATTGTCCTTGGGCTGATTGTTGAGCCAGTAGAATGTCTCCCTGAATCCTGCTGACGGCTTAAACTCAAAATATCTTCCCGGGTTCAAGGGAAGTGATACGGTTGGATGCACATCAACACGTTGGCCTGTTACGCCTTCCTTTCTATCAAAATTGACAGAAGAAGAATCAAGAGAGAAATAAAACGGAGAAGCCATTATCTGCTTATCTGAGCCTGTTAGAGCAACCTCAGGAAGCCTTTGAAGGGTCGCCTTATCATCAGCAATAAGAAGGTTGTCAAAATAGCGGAACTGGGCCACGAGATTAAACTTGCTCCAGGTCTTTGTCAGGGCGACATTACTTTCCAGACTTTCTAAAGACCTCTCTTTAATGTCTTTTCCAAAATCTATAAAATATTCGTCGTCGCTTACCCTCTTTATATCTGCCTTCAAGATGATATCATACGGCAAAAGCTGTGTATGTTTGTATTGCAGAAACCACCTGTCATTCGTGGCAGTCTTGGGCCTTGATAGATTATCGCTGCCGCTTCTAAATCTTCTTATCCTGTTTATATCGCTCTCATCAAAATGATAAAAATAAAACTCCCCCTCTGTAGACCTGCTGAGGGCATATCTGTATTCTATACCTTTGCCAATCCCCCTCCTTTCTTCTATATCAAGATAGAAGGTTGCATCGGTATTGTCAGATATTGCCCAAAAAAAGCTATTGTCAAGCTTAAAGCCCCGTAGTTCAGAATATCCAACCCTTGGCGTTAAAAATCCAGTTTCACGCTCTCTTTTGACAGGGAATACAACATAAGGGAAATAAAATGCAGGGACCTTCTTGACATAGAAAACTGTATTCCATGCATGGAGATACTGGCCGAACGTTACATCAGCGTCAGATGAATAAAACCCCCATGCAGGAGACTCGCCTTCCTCGCAGTCGCATGTTGTAAAAAAACCGTTGCGCACTGTGTAACTCTCATCGCCTGTCTTTTTTATCTCCTCCCCTTCAACATGGACATTCTCCCGCTTAAAAAACAGTCTGCCGTTTACCACAACGCCAACCTTGCTGTCTATGTCAAGCTCCAACCTGTCGCCTTTCAGCGTATTTCCGCCTTCGTCTACAACCTGCACATTTCCAATTGCCGTGGCATGAGATGCAGACATATCAACGGTCATCTTGTCTGCCCTGATGGATGATTTCTCCTGAACCGCTATCACATTGCCCTCGGCATAGTATGTATCTTTAGATTTGTCATAGATGAGAGAATCTGCCGTTACCTCTATGGGCTGGTCTTTTTTAAAATCAGTTCCTGCAAAAGCAGAAAGGGAACACAAAAAAAGGATGCAGGCATTAGAAAATAGAAAGATGAAAAATAACCATTTATTTCTCATTTCTGTCTTGCCTCATTTCCGCCGTGGATAAAAAAATCCCTCGCCTCGCCTACGGTAAAAACAGAACCGCTAATACATATCATATCATTGGCATCTGTCATAGATAGCGCAAACGAACAGGCATCTTTCACATCTCCAATCAACTCTATCCTGTTTGCGTAAGTGCAAATCTTCTTGTAAAGCAAATCTAATGACGCAGCCCGCGCAACCTTGGGACGGGTAAGCACCACCCTATATGCAAGGGGCGCAAGCCTTGATAATATGCCTTTCATATCTTTATCTGCCATGATCCCTATCACAAGAAAAAGTCGTTTATACTTAAATTCATTCTGCAGTGCGTCTCTTAAAACTTCCGCACCGGCCGGATTATGGGCGCAGTCCAAAACAATGAACGGCCTTTTAGACACCACCTCCAGTCTGCCCGGCCAAGATACATTCTGAAGTCCCTTTCTTACAGCAGATTCAGAAATGTTATAACCTTTTTCCTCCAAGACCTCCAGCGCTGCAATGGCACAAACAGCATTAAAATATTGATGTTTACCCAAAAGATTTGTTTTCAAGTCTTTTAAAACCCACCGCCTGCCTTTAAAAAAGAGGGGGCGCGGGGTCCAGGGGTCGAGGGAAACGGAACCCATAGCCCCTTGAACCCTTGAACCCTTGAACCCTGGTCCCCTTTCTTTTGCATCTATGAAAAAATCCCTATTAAGCCTGTAAAACACTGTTCTCTTCCTCTTACACTCGGCCGTCAAAACCTTTAGCACCGCAGGCTTTGCTTCAGCAGATATTAAAACGCCGTAGTTCTTAATTATCCCGGCTTTCTCAAACGCTATATCTCTGATTCTGTTTCCAAGCATTTCCTCATGGTCCTTTGCCACATTTGTTATTATAGAAACAAGAGGGTTGCACACATTTGTAGCGTCAAGCCTTCCACCTAAGCCGACCTCCATCACAGCAATATCAACATTTTCCTCTGCAAAATAGAGGAATGCCATAGCAGTGGTGAATTCAAAAAAAGTGGGGGCGCTATAGAATCGAGGAATCGGCCTTTTCGTTTCCCCGTTTCTCCGTTTCTCCGTTTCTCCGTTTCCTCTGATTGTTTTTCTTATCCTCTTTATCAACTCCACTATCCTCTTGTCCGTTATCTCTCTCCCATCTATCCTTATCCGCTCGTTAAATCTACTAAGATGCGGCGATGTATAGAGGCCAACCTTGTAGCCTGCCTTCTGCAAAACAGATGCTATCATGGCGGAGGTAGAGCCCTTGCCGTTTGTTCCGCCAATATGGATTATATTAAGTTTATCCTGCGGATTCCCTAAAAATTTTAAAAGGGCTGTTATCCTTTCAAGCCCCAACATCGTACCGTATTTTTCAAGGTTATATAGATATTGAAGGGTGTTATTGTAAGAAGGTCTGGTTGACATTATTTACAGAGGTTAACAGGTTAAGAGGTTGGAAGGTTAGAAACTTCTGACTTCAGCCCTGAACTTGATTCGGGGCTGACTTCTGACTTTTTGCTTGAGGTAAGCATAGCAAGAAGTTTGCCGAGAACTTCTTTCATATTTTTCCTTTCTACTATCATATCTATCACACCATGCTCAAGCAGGTATTCAGCCCTCTGAAAGCCCTCTGGCAGTTTTTGCTTTATGGTTTGTTCAATAACCCTTGGCCCTGCAAATCCTATAAGGGCCTTTGGCTCTGCAATGATTATATCGCCAAGCATGGCAAAACTTGCAGAAACCCCTCCCATGGTAGGGTCTAAAAGAACAGATATATACGGAAGGCCTGTCTTCTTAAACATCGCCAGCGCCGCACAGGTCTTGGCCATCTGCATAAGCGAAAATATACCTTCCTGCATCCTGGCGCCGCCTGAGGAAGAAAATATGATAACGCCGCATTTGCTGTCTACGGCACGCTCAATAAGTCTTGTAATCTTTTCGCCGACCACAGAACCCATGCTCCCGCCCATAAACTCAAATTCAAATATGCCGGCCATAACCCTTTGATCATTTATACGGCCTTCTCCATAGATGAGGGCATCTTTTTGCGGCAATATTTTATATGCAGCCTTAAGCCTGTCTTTATATTTTTTAGTGTCTTTAAAATCCAGTATGTCAACCGACTCAAGCCGGGCGTCGAATTCAACAAAACTGCCTTCATCAAAGACAAGCGCTATCCTCTTCTGACTGCCGATCCTGAAATGGTAGTTGCATTTCGGGCAAACATCAAGACTCTTCTCTATTTCCTTCTTATATATTATCTCGCCGCAAAACTCACACTTAACCCAGAGGCCTTTAGGCACGCGCACCCTTTTCCCCTCCGGCCGTATGCTAGAATTTATTTCTTTCTTAAGAACCATGAAACCTCCATTGAAAGAAAACTCAAACCCCCGATAGATTCAGTCGGGGGCAAAGCTCAAAACTACAACTCAAAACTAAAAAGTTAGAAAAGGTTGAGCTTACGCATAAAAAGTTTTAGGCTTAACGTTTTGACATTTGACATTTGAGTTTTGAGTTTGTAATTATATTTCTATAACATCCCCTTGCTTTAATAGTTTCACTCTTGTGTTGTTCAGAAGGCCGATCTCCTTCTCAATGATAGCAAGATACTGCGGCTTCATGTGAAAAACATACACAGGGACATCTTTACCGCTCATTTTTTGCAACTCCCTACCCAGACCTTCTGCCGTCAGATGGCCGCTTATATCTGCCAGTTCTGCCATGCTATTCGGAAATGATACCTCTGCAAATACAGCCTTGAGTTTATCCTCCTTTGCGGCAATCTTCCATATCCAATCCGTATGCCCCGTATCTCCTGTATAAACGATAGCCCCGCTCTTATCTTTTATAATATAACCAGCTGCTTCAACAGTATGATTCACCCTTACCGGCGTTATTGTAATATCGCCGATGACACATCTTGCTTTTCCCTTGACAGGCAAAAACTTAAGCACAGCCCCATTGTAAGAGGGGATGGTCGTAAAATCAGGCCAGATGATATTATTCAGCACATTAGCCCTCAGTATATCCAAAATACCGTGGGTGCTGATTAAATTTATCGGTTCATCCTTTTTACCTATAATATTATCGGCCAAGAATTGTATGTCTTTTATATGGTCAAGATGAGGATGGCTTATGATAATATTTTTTATCTTGAGCTGTTCCTCAACCGTAAGAACTGAGGCCACGGTACCCGCATCTAAAAGTGTTTCCTCATTAATGAGGAAACCGCTGGTCGTATAACCAGGCATCTCAGCACCGTAACAGCCGAGAACTCTAATCCTCATATTACCCTCCCTTAAAAAGAAGTAGGCAGTAGACGGTAGACAGTAGATAGGGGAATCCTTTTTGCAGCCCTGTTTACTGTCTACTACATACTGTCTACTGTATTTATATTTTCCCTGACTTCTTCTCTATTTCCAGAAAATCAAGAAATTTGAGTTTATGGATACCTTTTATATTTATGACATTTTCTTCAAACGTAATGATATTTATCTGGGATAACCTTTCAACCAAATCCTTTACCACATGAACATCAATATCTGCTTCATTCGCAAGTTCTTTAGGCGTTATGTTTACCCTAACACAATTTCCATCTTTCATGCCGCTTGTTTCAGCCATCTGCATCAGTATATGGACAATCCTGCTCATGTTATCCCTCAACATAAGACTCTCTATCTTTTCATTTGCCTCCCATATGCGGCTGGCAAGCTTCCCTATTATCTTTACCGCAATACTAACATCTGTTGCAATCATTGTCTCAAAGGTTTGTGGGGCTATGACTATCAGAAGGCTGTCCTCCACAACCTCTGCTGTTGCAGACCTTGGTTTATCAAGCAGTGTAGCCATTTCTCCAAAAAAATCCCCTGGGACAAGCAGTGCAAGGGTTTTTTTCGCATCCCCAACCTGTTTTGTTATCTTCACCTTGCCACTGTGGATGACATACATCTCCTTGTTTAAATCGCCATCTCTGAAAAGAATAGTGCCTTTTTGAAAATTCTTGCCAAACTTCTGAATTACTCCCTTTTCGTTTGTCATAATCTTTAAGGTTTTTGGTTTTCTGAACTCTAAATTGTTTTTCAGCCCTCTATCTTACCTGTTTCAAACGCCCTAACAAATGCCTCTGCAACCTCTCTGTCAAACTGCACGCCTGCTTCTTTCTGTATCTCGTCTATTGCAGCCCGATGAGGCAGTTTGTTTCTATAAGATCTATCGGTTGTCATGGCGTCATATGCATCTGCAACCGCGATGATACGAGCAATTATCGGAATATCACCACCCCTCAAACCATCTGGATAACCTTTTCCGTCATTCCTCTCATGGTGGTATTTCATTCCCGGTATAATATCCTTCAACCGCTTTATATGCTGCATTATATCAGCGCCTATACTCGGATGCATTTTCATAAGCCTTGCCTCTTCGTCATCCAGTTTACCGGGCTTTCTGAGCACCCTGTCTTCAACGCCTATCTTTCCTATGTCATGAAGAATAGCGGAGAGCTTAAGCAACTCTAAGTCCCTCGGCAACAGGTTTAGATATTGAGCAGCTGCGAGGCTATAATGAACAACCCTCTTTGTATGGCCGCCTGTATATGTATCTCTTTTTTCTATGGCCTCTGCCAGGGCCTCGGCTGTGGCAAAAAATGTTTCCCGTATCTCCTCATAAAGACGGGCGTTGTCAAGGGCTATGGCAACCTGATTGGAAAAAAGCTGGAAGAGCTTGATATCGTCCTCTGTAAATACCCCTTCCAGCCTGTTTATCGCCTCCAATACGCCGATTGTTTTATCCTTCACCTTTACGGGCACACAAGCCATATCCCGTGTAACAAAATCTGTTTTTTCATCTGCCAACCGATAAAAACGCGGATCCTTTCTTACATCAGGAATTAGTAAAGACTCGCCGTGTTCAGCAACCCAGCCTGCAATACCCTCGCCTATCTTCAACCTGATTTCCTTTACCTTATCTCCCTTTTCGCCAAGCGCCACTTCAAAATATAGCTCTTTTTCTTCATCATCCACAAGCAAAAGCGAACCAGCCTCCGCATTCATCAGCCGTGTTATGGCCTCCATTGCCCTCCTTCTGATAGCCGCCTGATCCAGCGTAGAGTTAAGGAGCGTGCCAACCTCCGCAAGGGTTGCAAACTGTTTTACAGACCTGTCAAGTTCAATAAAGAGCTTTATCTTTTCAAGTATTGTTGATATGCGCAGGGAAAGGGCAGTCAGGATGTCCATATCCCTTTTCTCAAATGGCTCGCCTTCTTTTTTATTCAATACCTCTATTACCCCTAAAATATTCCCTCTTGCCTTTAAAGGCACACCCAGTATATCGTTCGGCGTATATCCTGTCTTATTACCGAATTCCTTATTCCAAAGCGGGTCGTCTATTACTTTGTTGGCAACATAACAATCCAGCCGGCAATGCCGTCGCAAACGTTCATCTTTTCCCCTCTTAACCGGTCTGCAACAGGGCCTTTGACAACCTCAAACACAAGCTCGCCATTGTCATCAAGCCTGTAAAGCGTGCCTGCATCAGCATCCATGACTTTTATCACTATATCCATCATACGGTCCAACATTGCCTTTATATCCACCGCCTCAAGTGTGATGTCGTCAATCTCACGGTATATGGCAAGCTCGGTTTCTATAAGCCTGAAACTTTTTTTCAACTCGGCATTTTCCAGCTCCTTCTGGATAAATCTTGCGCCAATCAGCCGCGACTCCGCCTCAAGGGTTTTTATCCTGGCCTCGCAGCTTTCAACTTTTTGTAGAAGCTCTTTGTTGTCGTGAGTCATATAATTTTAATTCCTATTTAAAAAATATGTTGTTACGGTTTTATTGCCTGTCCCTGCCTATTTCTTTAAAGGGGTTTACTATTTTAAGTATGTTCTCAATTATGTGTCCGCTTTG
>JACPZB010000034.1 GCA_016195725.1 Deltaproteobacteria bacterium
AGACCATATAAACCCGCGTTTTCAAATGATGAGGCGCTGACGGAGATTAAAAAAGGCGAGGGGAGCCATTTTGACCCTCAAGTGTCAGGCGCATTTTTTAAAGGGGTAGATGAGATTCTGTCAATTCAAAAGAGATTTCAGGAAGCAACGGCTTAGCATATCGTCAGATAGAAGAGATTTGATCCCTTTACCCCGTTAGAGAGCATAATTTTCTAACGGGGTTTACTGCGCCACTTTTCCGATACAAAGATTGATGATATTCCTGACTTCTATTTCCTAATTCCTAATTCTGCTTCTATCGCCTCCGCAATATACCGTGCCATCTTTTTTATCTCTTTCTCATCTTTTCCTTCTATCATAACCCTTGCCAGAGGTTCTGTGCCGGAATATCTGACCGAAAGTCTTCCATTTCCATTTAATTTATCTTCTATCTCTCGTATTTTTTTAGAAACCTGAGGTATTTTCAGAAGGTCTTTTTTTTCTTTTACCTTCACATTTATTAAAGTCTGCGGAAACTGTTTCATAATGCCGGAAAGCTCGGAAAGTTTTCTGTTTTCTCTTACCATTACAGCCAGTATCTGCAGGGCAGAAACAACCCCGTCTCCTGTTGTTGTATGATCCATGAATACGATATGGCCCGACTGCTCGCCGCCGAGATTATATCCGCCTTTCAGCATCTCCTCAGCCACATATCTGTCTCCGACTTTTGTTCGGACCACTTTGCCTCCAGCATTTTTTACAGCCTCTTCCAGCCCCATATTGCTCATAATGGTTGTGACCAGTGTTTTATTTTTCAGGGTATTTTGTTTAAGCATCCTTGTTGCCAATATTGCCATGAGATGGTCGCCGTCTAAAACTGTTCCTTTTTCATCCACGAGAATTACCCTGTCCCCGTCGCCATCCAATGCAATCCCGATGTCAGCCTTGTTTTCTTTAACCAGTTTGGCGACAACCTCCGGGTAGAGGGAACCGCACTTGTCATTTATATTTTCGCCGTCAGGTTTTACGCCAATCGGAAAAACCTCTGCGCCGAGCTCATAAAAGACCTCTGGCGCAACCTTATATGCGGCGCCGTTGGCACAGTCAACCGCTATCTTTAAGCCATCCAGCGTCAATTCCTTTGGAAATGTATTTTTTGCAAAAACTACATATCTGCCTATTGCATCATCAATCCTGTGCGCTTTTCCGATATCGCTGGCAGTAGGTCTGTGGGACGGCTCGTTATTTTCAAAGATAAATCTTTCTATCTCCGCCTCCAGACTATCCGGCAGTTTAAAGCCGTCCCTTGAAAAAAACTTTATGCCATTGTCCTGATACAGATTATGGGACGCTGAAATGACAACGCCTGCATCTGCCCTCATGCTGGATGTGATAAATGCTATCCCCGGCGTGGGAAGGGGCCCGACCAGCATCACATCTACACCCATGGAACATATCCCGGAGGCCATGGCGGTCTCCAGCATGTATCCTGATAGCCTGGTGTCTTTGCCGATAACAATCTTATGCCTTCGCGGCTCTCTTTTGAACACATACGCAATTGCCCTTCCCAGCTGCATGGCAATCTCAGCGGTCATTGGATAGATATTGGCAACACCTCGAACTCCGTCTGTTCCGAATAGTTTTCTCATAAACCCCTTCCTTCCGTTTCTGGGTTATGACGAGCAGTTTCCACATGAATCACTATGGATGATGGGCGTATATTGATTATATCTATACCCTTTGGAATCTTGATATCATTATGAGTGATGCGCAGGTTGTTAACACCTTGCTTTAGATTGACAAGATCGATTATTGCTATTAATTGGTCAGGGGAGAGGCCTTTTAAAACCTTCTTTGCACCAAGGATTGTTATCTCTGCCTCTCTCACCGGTTCACCAATCATTATCATGTCTTTAGGTAGATTTTTGAATTCCAGGGGTATCCAAAAACTTATCTCTGCCTGCTTTTCACCCACGACCAAAAACCATAAGACTACTGCAAATGAGAGCGCTATTATTTTTAATGTTATATTCTGGAGAAAAAAATTTTTAAGTAGACCTTCCTTCATAAGCCTGTTCCTTTTTTGTTACTACGTCAACCATTTATGATGGGCATCAGAGATGGATGTGTGCCACGGAAGCTGCCTTTCAATCTTTCTTGTAATGAGTCTGCATTCATATTTCTATCTATCTTTCCGTCGCTCACTAAAGAAACTTCCCCTGTCTCTTCTGAAACAACTATCACTACAGCATCGGTTTCCTCTGTAAGCCCAAGGGCGGCCCTATGCCGCGTTCCTAAAGATTTGCTTATATCCTGGTCTTTGGTCAGAGGAAGGAAGCACCCAACTCTGTTTATCCTTCCTTTTCTCATTATCGCTGCTCCGTCGTGAGTTGGTGACGATGGGTTAAAAATAGAAAGGAGCATTTCTGCGCTTAGCTTAGCATCAACCTCTATTCCCATATCCAGATAGTCTCCCAGCCCTACATCCTTTTCTATGACTATCAAGGCGCCGGTCTTTTTTTTTGACATCTGAAACGCTGCCCTGGTCAGCTCCTCAAATATCTCTTCCCTTGCCCCTTCTCCCCTGCCAAAAAATGATGTTTTGCCGACCTGCACCAGTACACGTCTTATATCTCTCTGAAAGACTACTATTACGATTATTACTATTGAACTGAGAAAATTGCTCAATATCCAATGGAGCGTTAAGAACTCCATCCTCTGAGATATGAAATAGGCAAGGACTATGACAGCCAGCCCCCAGAGCATCTTTTCCGCCCGTGTTCCTTTTACAAGGAGCATAAGCCTGTAGATGACAAATGCAACGATAAAAATATCAATTAAGTCTATCCAGTGAAAATCAAAAAGAATCTGCGGCATACGCCTCCATTAAGAGTTCGGAGTTGGGGGTTCGCAGTTTGGGAAAATTTGGTTTGAAATAATTTATTAGCTGTTACTCGCAACTCCTAACTCTCAACCGTTCTTTATAGCAGCCACCATATCTGCCACCTTCCTTGTTTCTTTAACATCATGAGCCCTGACAATATGCGCTCCATTTAAGATGCCTGCTGCAACAGTTGCAAGGGTCCCTTCGAGCCTATCTTTTGCCTCAAGGCCAAGGGCCTTGCCTATAAACGATTTTCGTGATGTTCCAAGGGCAATCGGTCTGCCAATAGACTTAAATTCAGAAAGCTTGTATATAAGTTTTAGATTGTCGTCAGGGCTTTTCCCAAAACCTATGCCTGGATCAATTGCAATCCTTTCCCGCTTAATGCCTCCCTTTACAGCAAATGAAACCCTTTCTTCCAGATAGTTGAAGATATCAGATATAATATCATTGTATTGAGTATCCATCTGCATTGTTGCAGGTGTTCCTCTCATATGCATAAGGATAACCCCTGTCTTATTTCTTGCGCAAACACTTGCCATCTTTGGATCAAACCTCAATGCGCTGATATCGTTTATTATATCGGCTCCTGCATCTATTGCCTGCTGAGCAACCGCTGCCTTAGTTGTATCAACGGATATAAGAATATCGCTCCTCTTAGCTATCTCTTTTACAACAGGCAGAACTCTTTTAAGCTCTTCCTCCAAAGCAACAGGTTTTGAGCCAGGCCTTGATGATTCACCGCCTACATCTATAATATCAGCGCCATCTTCCACCATCTGCAATGCCTTCTTGATTGCGTTGCCCTTTTTAAAATAATATTCGCCATCATAAAAAGAATCAGGCGTAACATTCAAGATACCCATAATCAATGCCTGTTTCTTTAAGAGCATCTTCTGTTTTCTTACCTCAAATATTATCTCCTTTTTATAGATATTATCCATTGCGCTTTTTATGGCAAGGGCAAGCTTTTTTAGACCGAACGGCTGCATATTTAATTTTTTGATAACAGCCCGCATCTGCTTTTCTGTTCCAGATATTATTGCATCTGATCCGCTGATATCGCAGGTAATAACGCCTTTTGCCACTGCAGCCTCGCCTCCAACGGAAAGCATCTCCTGTTTGAGGATATTTGCCTGGGGGCAGGTCAACCCTTCTATCTTTAAATTGAGATGGCGTAGTTTTGGGGCCATGAGGTGAATACCCATAGCATCAACTCCAATGCTGGACATCTCAAAGAATGTTTCTTCTTTAGAGATAATATTCATCTGCCGTGGCAATTTCAAAATATCCTCGTGGAATAATGGTTGGGAAGGGAATCAAAATCAAGCAACAAAAATCAGGAAACCGAAATGGGGAAACAGATTTTCTTCCTGCCTCCTAATTTATCTTTTATGCGGTTGCAATATAAGCTGACGTCCCTTCTTTTGGGGGTTCAGCGCCGCCATTGCCGCCGCGGATTATTCTGTCTATTTCTTCGCCGTCCAATACCTCTTTTTCTAATAAAGCATTGGCAAGTTTGTGGAGGGTATCAATATGCTCAACAAGGATATTCTTAGCCCTGCTGTAGCCCTCTATTACAATTGTCTTTATTTCTGAGTCTATCTCTCTGGCTGTTTGTTCGCTGTAGTCTTTATGGGTGGCTATTTCTTTGCCGAGGAATACCATCTCTTCTTTTTTGCCAAATGTCAGCGGTCCCATCTTTTCACTCATGCCCCACTCGCACACCATCTTTCTTGCCATCTCTGTCGCCATTTCAATATCATTGCCTGCGCCTGTTGTCATGTGCTTAAGGACCAATTCCTCTGCCACCCTTCCGCCCATCATGATGGCAATCTTTCCCATGATATATTCCTTGGGCCAAGTATGCTTCTCATCCAATGGCAGATACTGGGTAAGGCCGAGCGCAAACCCCCTCGGGATAATCGTCACCTTGTGAACAGGGTCAGAGCCTGGTATAAATTTCCCAACGAGCGTATGGCCTGCTTCGTGATATGCTGTATTTCTCTTTTCCTCTTCATTGATTACTAAACTCCTCCGCTCCTTGCCCATGAGAACCTTATCCTTTGCCTCATCAAAATCATTCATTTCGACTTTAGTTTTGCCATGCCTTGCAGCAAGCAGAGCCGCTTCATTAACCAGATTTGCCAGGTCTGCCCCTGACATGCCAGGCGTGCCCCTTGCAACCACTTCAAGCTTGACATCCTCTGCAAGAGGCGTCTTTTTTGCATGGACGCCAAGTATCTCTGCCCTTCCTTTTAAATCGGGCTTTGGAACAACAACTGTCCTGTCAAATCTCCCTGGACGCAGAAGCGCGGGGTCCAGAACATCCGGACGATTGGTTGCCGCAATCAGAATTACTCCTTCGTTTGATTCAAAACCATCCATCTCCACAAGAAGCTGATTTAATGTCTGCTCCCTTTCATCATGGCCGCCGCCAAGACCAGCCCCTCTGTGCCTGCCCACGGCATCTATTTCATCTATAAAGATTATGCACGGCGCATTTTTCTTCCCCTGCATAAACAGGTCTCTTACCCTGGATGCCCCGACTCCAACAAACATCTCAACAAAATCAGAGCCTGATATGCTAAAGAATGGGACGCCTGCCTCGCCTGCTATTGCCTTTGCAAGGAGGGTTTTCCCAGTTCCCGGCGAGCCTACGAGAAGCACACCTTTTGGTATGCGGCCGCCGAGTTTTGTAAACTTCTTAGGGTCCTTAAGAAAATCAATAATCTCCTCTACCTCTTCCTTTGCCTCCTCAACGCCTGCTACATCCTTAAAAGTTATCTTCTGCTGGCTTTCTGTCAAAAGTCTTGCCCTGCTCTTTCCAAATGCCATTGCCTTGCCGCCGCCAACCTGCATCTGTCTCATAAAAAATATCCATACCCCTATGAGGAGGAGCATCGGGAACCATGAGATAAGCACAGCCCACCACTGAGACTGCTCAACAGGTTTGGCAGATATCTTCACGCCTTTGTTTCTTAAGGTTTTTACCAGCTCAGGGTCATCAGGGGCAAATGTCTTAAACTCCTTATTATCCTTGAACTTCCCAGATATGTCATTCCCCTGAATAGTAACCTCTGCGATATTTCCATTCTCAACCGCCTCTATAAAATCGCTGAACACGATCTTATCCTGCAACGGCTGCGTATGGCTGAACATGTTATATAAAAGCACCATAGTGGCTATTATGATAAGCCACATTGCCAGGTTTTTATAAATTGATTGCTTCATCTTCTATCTCGTCCCCCTTTATAACAAAAAAATTATAGATTATATATACTGTCATAAATAAAAAAACATTACAACAGAAAATTTATTTTCAGGTTTAGCTCACAGATTTTTAAAGACATGCTCTATTGCTTTGCTGGTTTGTATTGCATAAGGAGTATTTTTAATGTTTTTCCTTAAAGTCTTAAGGCTTTCTATATCATCAACATCATACCACCTTGGCAGAATAGCTGATGTTAGATCGGCCTTTTCTGCCTTTTTTATAGTCTTCTCAAAAACCATATTGGTGCTCCATGGAATTCCTTTCAATATTTTATTGCAATTTCTCGACATGGCAATAAGATAATAGCCGCCGTCTTCAGCAGGGCCGAGAACAAGCTCTTTCTTGCCATTTAGCAGTGAAAAAGATTTTTCAATATATTCAATCGGCAGGTCAGGGCTGTCCGTGCCTATTATTGCAATCTTTTTGTAACCGATAGAAAAAAGCTGATAGAAAATATTTTGAAGCCGTTCGCCGAGGTCTTTGCCTTTCTGTGGGATTATGATAACTCTCGACGGAGCTAATCTTCTTGCCCTGCTTATGAGATTCTGAGGCGTGTATGCTGCAATAATGTCAATTCCATTCAATACACTTATGCGGCTGAAGATATCCTGTATAAAACATTCATATAGCCCTGCTGCGCCTTTTGGGGTAAGAGGCGGCACAAGCCTTGTTTTTACCTGTCCTGCAACAGGCACTCTTAGCATCACTACCAGTGCGTTTGTGGCTGATGGTTTATCGGAGTCTTTAAATATTTTTTTAACAGATTGCACGGAGGTAGGCTAACACAAAAATGGCTGGCTCAACAAGGGATAGTTGCCCAATTTATCAGCCGGACAACTACAATTGACCTTACAACTCTCTAAAAAGCATTTCTTTGGCATTTGGCAGGGGAGTGGGAAAGTGGAGGTGAAAATTTTTAACCCTCCCACAAGCCTGTTTTAGGATGAATGCCATCCTAAAACAGTAAAGGAACAAGGACTTGATATTTGCAACCTGTTACAGGGTAAATTAATTCACTTCTTTAAAAGTGACCTTGTATTTCAACTCTTTCTGCCCAGCGAGCCAGTCTACCGGTTTCCCGTCAATCTCTGCATACGGATACATGAAGCCGTATGGCAGAGGCGCCTCTTTCTGCAGAGGGGTGAGGTAATAGCCTTTATCTCCTCTTGTCAAAACAATCCTGTATTCATCCACTGCGCCGAAATAATAATTGCGATATTTCTTGGTCTTGGGATTGTTTAATTCCAGTTTTTCTACCAGCATTGCCTTTCTCACATCCGCAGGGTCAACAGGAACCCAGCCGTAGCCCGGCAGATAAAACTCGGCCCAGCAGTGATGGCCGCCTGTTATATCCTCTTCAGGCTTTTTGCCGAGCCTTAAGCTCCAAACCTCTCTTGCAGGCACGCCCGCCGCCCTTGCAAGGGCTACATATACGCCGCTTATATCAGCACACTTTCCGCTTTTCTCAGCAAGTGTCCTCTCCACATCCCCTGTGCCGCACCCTTTGATATTCTCGTCTCTGAATGTATTTTCAATAACCCAGTCATAGACAGCCTTTGCCTTGTCCTTTATGCCTTTCTTCCCTTTGGTAATCTTCATCGCCGTCTCTTTTATCTTGCCGTCTGTCGGGACAAACTGCGAGCCTTTGAGGTATTCTTTTATCTCTACCGGCATGACAGTTTCTTTGGGCGGAAAATCCTTTTTAACCCTTTCTATTGCTGATGCCTTGAAGGATAATTTGAGGGTCCTCTCTTTTGCAGGCTGTGTCCATTCTGCATAAAGGGCCATATCCCCTTCCTGCTTCTGGCCGTATATGCCGCTGTAGGAAAAATTGCCGTCAATCTTTACATCTTCAATGGTCTGCTCCTTGTCAGACACAGGGTATGGGACCCAGAGCCTTACATCCTTGCTATCCTCAGGCGCCTGAATAGTTATCTCAAAGGTAACCTCTCCTTTCCTTTCCTTTGCGTATGAAATGCCAGATACGCCGAAGATAAACGGCAATGCAAGCATTCCAAAAATAATTTTTTTGAACATAAATATTATCTCCTCTCCTGTTATTTTGTCGCTTCGTTTAATTGAAAATCCAATCTGCCGCCATTCTTCAGCCACACCTTTATGCCGCCGCTGAAATCTATAACCCCCTTAATCCCTTTTTTTCTGAGAAGCCTTGCGGCATTTGCGCTTCGTATGCCCGATGTGCAGTAAACTATTATTTTTTTGCCGTTTAAAAATGACAAATCGCTTTGACCGATTTCAGCGAGGGGAATGGAAATGCTGTTGGGTATGTGCCCTGCCTCATACTCCTCTCTTTCCCTGACATCCATAATCACCGTATCTTTATCAACCATAAAAATCTGTCCGAAACGGCTGCAAGACACAAAGGCGGATATAAGACAAACATCCAGCCTGCAAGAAAACCTGCCGATGAGCCGAAGAGAATCCTCTTTAAACATTTATTCACCACATACTTAACTTAATATAGATATTGCAAATATGTCAAATTGATTTTTTGAATATAAAAGAGATTTGCTATAGGGG
>JACPZB010000038.1 GCA_016195725.1 Deltaproteobacteria bacterium
GGAGGCGCTATTGCTGACAGCAGTTATTATATTTCTTGCAGTATATGCAATCCTTGTATTGGATAAGATCAACAGGGCGGTTGTATCTTTGCTGGGCGCCTCGCTGGTAATACTGTTTGGCGTATTAGACCAGGGGAAGGCGGTTGCAGGCATTGACTTCAACACCATCGGCCTTTTAATAGGCATGATGATAATTGTCGCGGTATGCCAGAAGACAGGCATGTTTCAGTATGTCGCCATACGGTCTGTAAAACTCGTAAACGGAGAACCCTGGCGTATTTTGGTAATGCTGGGCTGTGTTACCGCTATAATATCTGCATTTCTTGATAATGTTACAACAGTCCTGCTCGTTGCGCCCCTGACAATACTTATGACTGAGGAAATGCAGATAGACCCTTACCCATTTTTATTCGTAGAGATACTGATGTCAAACATCGGCGGCACGGCAACCCTTATCGGCGACCCGCCC
The DNA here is from genome assembly GCA_016195725.1 of Deltaproteobacteria bacterium. Classification (GTDB taxonomy): domain Bacteria; phylum Desulfobacterota; class GWC2-55-46; order UBA9637; family UBA9637; genus UBA10170. The sequence goes on from JACPZB010000038.1 coordinate 470, forward strand.
AATATCATGATAGGGAGCGCGGCTGACCTTAGTTTCATGGATTTTGTCAAAAACCTGGCGCCTATTATATTGATTGTCATGACAGCTACATTTGCTCCTATATACTTCCTATACGGAAAGAGGCTTAAGGTTGACTCACATGTAAGAGAAAAGATTATGCAGTTTAATGAAAGGGATGCGCTGAGCGATATACCGCTCTTAAAGAAATGCCTTTCTGTGCTTGCCATCGTGATATCTGCCTTTTTATTTCAGCACAGGCTTCATCTTGAGGCGGCAACCATAGCCATATCAGGCGCTGCGATATTGCTTCTCATAACAGGCGATGAACTGCATACAACCCTTGAAAAACTTGAATGGACAACCATATTCTTTTTTGCAGGTCTTTTTATTGTCGTCAAGGGGCTTGATGAGGCAGGGGTAATTAAAATACTGGCGCAGGGGCTTATAAAGGCAACATCAGGAAACCTTGCGGTTACAGCTATTGCTATCCTGTGGGTCTCTGCCATCGCCTCGGCCTTTGTGGACAATATACCGTTTGTTGCCACCATGATACCTCTTATAAAGGAGATAGGCGTTGAAATGGGCGGGCATGAGGCAATACTGCCTCTCTGGTGGGCATTGTCCCTCGGCGCATGTTTGGGCGGAAATGGCACGCTTATCGGCGCATCCGCAAATGTGGTTGTGGCAGGCATTGCAGGCAAGGCAGGCCATCATTTCAGATTTATGGAGTTTATGAAACTGGCGTTTCCCATGCTGCTTTTATCAATCGTTTTGTCAACCATATATTTGTATTTAAGATATTTGTAGCGCTTAGTTGTAAAAACAACCGATAAAAATTAGATGTCATCCCCGAGTGAATTTATCGGGAATGACATAATAACTAATATTTTTGCAACTAAACTATAGGAAGGAGATATTATGAATGCAGCAACTATCATGACAACCAATGTAGCTACAACGAAATGCGGCAAGACCGTAGCAGAGGCCATGCAGATTTTAAAAGATGAGCGTATACGACAGATGCCCATTGTAGATAATAACAATAAGGCGATCGGTTTACTTGCCTCTAAAAAACTTTTGTATCTTACCCTGCCGAGGTATATATCTGAGGGGCTGCTTAAGGATGTAAAATTTGCGCCGGACCTTCCTCAATTTCATAAAAGATGCGCTGAGCTTGCAGGCAAAGATGTCTGCGAGGTCATGGACAAAGAGTTTGCAAAGATTGGGCCTGAGGTATCCGTGATGGAGGTTGCCACTATATTTCTAAGCTCAGAGAGGCCAATTGAGTGCATACTTGTCGTTGATAATGAGGGCAGGCTGCTCGGCATAATCTCGCCGTGGGATATTTTTAAAAGGCTATGCGAATACACGGAAAAGAAATAAGAGACAATAGTCTTGGCATATATGTGCATATCCCATTTTGCCAGAAGAAGTGCCTCTACTGTGATTTTAATTCCTTTGCACAATTAAATATCTCTGATAGCGGTTATATAGATGCTGTGCTCAAAGAGTTGGCTGCCCTTGTTCAAGAAAGTCCGGTTTTATTCAACAAAAAGCTTGAGACAATCTATATAGGCGGTGGAACGCCGTCCCTTATAGAGCCATACACTATAAAAAGGCTTGTAAGCAGTATAAACCAGACCTGTCCGGCCTCAAATCCGCAAGAAATTACCATAGAAATAAACCCAGGGACTGTTCAGAGAGACAGTTTGTCTGCATTCCGCGATGCTGGCGTAAACCGATTAAGTATCGGCATTCAATCATTTAATGACACGATGCTTAAAATCCTTGGCAGGATGCATTCACCGCAAGATTCAGTATTGTGCTATGAATATGCAAGAAAAGCAGGATTTGATAACATTGGAATAGACCTTATATTTGGTTTACCGGATCAGTCATTAAAAGACTGGGAGCAGGATTTAAAAAAAACTGTTTTCCTAAAACCAGAACATATATCTACATATAACCTCACAATAGAACAAGGAACCCCCTTTTTTAACCTGCAAAAAGACAACAGACTTGCGCTACCGCCTGAAGAGGAACAGGTTTTCATGTATGAACATGCCATTACCAATCTCAAAGAGGCCGGCTACAATCACTATGAGATATCCAATTTTTCATTGAATGGTTTTGAATCAAGGCATAATTTAAGATACTGGCAGTGTATGGATTATATCGGACTTGGGGCAGGCGCCCATTCATATGTCGCATCCCTTGATAGAAACCGTCAAGGGAAGGCTCCTGACTGGGGTATGCGGTGGTGGAATGAAAATAATCCCAATCTATACATGGAGCAGATAACAGGTATAGCTACGGCGGTTGCAGGAAAAGAAATCCTAACAACAAAGGAGGCTATAGAAGAAGGTATTTTTCTTGGTCTGCGAAGGATAACAGGAATAGATACCGATTGGTTTTCAAAACGATTTGGCTGGTCTTTAAAAGATTTGCATGCACACAAAATCACTCAACTTAAAATAAAAGGAATGCTTTATGCAGATCATGATACGCTACGATTGACTCATCAAGGCCTTCTCCTCTCAAATGAGGTATTTGCTGAATTGATATAGTTGGGCTCTAAAAAACCTCCTCACCCTCGTCTATACTATGGCCTTCTCCTTCCCTCCCCCGTTAGAAGGTTCTGATATAGAGGCACTATGGCTGGTTTTGCTTAAACGTCATCATGAGCAACGACCTTCTAATGGGGTTGACAAGATGCTCAAGTTATTGGTTTAATATGTCAACGAACAACAGTGCAAGATTGTTTGTTATGGACAATAGATTAACAGATAGAATGAAAAATATATTGCAGACTGTAATCATGCAGTATATCTATACAGGCGAGCCTATGGGCTCACATGTGGTGTCAAAGAAGCATATGACAGCCCTGAGCCCCGCTACGATAAGGAACACTATGGCTGTCATGGAAGAGATGGGTTATCTGATGCAGCCCCACCCCTCTTCAGGGAGGGTTCCCACTGATAAAGGGCTTAGATTGTATGTTGATAGCATCTTAAAGATAGAGGAACTGTCTAAGGCAGAAAGGGAAAAGATAAAAACAAAATGCCAGAAATCTCAGGAGATTGAAAGGATAATGAATGACACCTCAAATATACTCTCAGCCTTCTCAAATTGCATGGGAATTGTGAGCCCCCCAAGGTTTGACAATATCTTCATAAGGCATATAGAGTTTATAAAATTGGGCAAGACGCAGCTTATGGTGCTGCTTATATCTAATTCAGGTATTGTGCAAAATCGCATGGTGAGAATAGAAAAAGAATTGAAACAGCATGACCTTGAGAGGATGTCAGGCTACTTAAATGATATTGCAAGAGGGTTGACACTTCGTAAGCTTAAGGCAAAGATCATCGAAAAAATGGAAGAGGAAAAAACCCTTTATAACCAGCTTCTTAAAAAGGCGCTTACCTTGAGCAAGATTGCATTGGATAAAGATGAAGATACGGACAGCGTATACGTAGAAGGAAAGATGAATATGCTGAATCATCCGGAATTTACAAAAGATATAGAAAAGATGAAGCTCCTCTTCAGGACGTTTGAGGAAAAATCCGTGCTTGTAAAGATTTTAGATAAAGCCATGGATGCTGAAGATATTAAGATATTCATCGGTTCTGAAAATAGATTTAATGAAATCAAAGGGTGCAGCATTGTGACAGCCCCTTACGGCAGCAACGGCAATATACTCGGGACCCTCGGTGTGATAGGGCCGAAAAGAATGAATTACTCAAAGGTTATACCGCTGGTGAACTACACTGCAAGCATTTTAAGCGACATAATGGCAAGAAGAGAAGCAGTGTAAAACAGTTGTAAGATTCAAGATGCAAGTTTTACTTGCAACTTGAAACCTGAAACTTGCAACTGTCTTTTGAGGGGGATATATGGGAGAACAAGAAAAGGACAACATAGAAACAGAGGCGCCTGCTTCAGAAAACAGTTCGGAGTCATCTGAGACTACGCAAGCTGAACCAATGACGCCAACCCACGCACTTCAAACTCCGAATTATCAGCAGATAGAAGAAGAGCTAAAAAAGCATCTTGAGGAAAAGACAAAAGAGGCGGAGGCGAACTATAATAAATTTTTAAGGGCATGCGCAGACTTTGAGAATTATAAGAAGCGGGTAGAAAAAGAAAAGGGAGAATTAATCAATTTTTCCAACGAAAGGCTTCTGAAAGAACTTATTCCTGTGGTGGATAATCTTGAGAGGGCCATTGATCATATAGAAGAGGAATCAGATCTTTCTGCCATCAAGGAGGGGATAAAACTTGTCCGTGATAATTTGCTGGCTGTGTTAAAGAAATTCGGCATTGAACAGCTATCCGCAATAGGTGAGAAATTTGATCCAACAAAACATGAAGCAGTAAACCAGGAAGAAGCCTCTGAATGCGAACCTGGGACAGTTATTAAGGAATTTCATAAGTGTTACTATCTTAACAACAGATTGATAAGGCCTGCTATGGTGGTTACATCCAAACTGCCGCAGGCAGCGCCTAAGACGGAAGAAGTGACAGGAGGGGATGACTAAAAGGATTTCAAATTTCAAATTTGAGATTTGAAATTTATAAACCTATGGGCAAGGTAATCGGCATAGACTTAGGGACAACAAACTCCTGCGTGGCTGTTATGGAGAATGGCAGCCCTGTGGTTATCCCCAATCAGGAAGGGGGAAGGACAACTCCTTCTACAGTCGCCTTCACTGACTCAGGAGAGAGGCTTGTCGGCCATGCTGCAAAGAGGCAGGCTGTTGTAAATCCATCCAATACCCTTTATGCGATCAAGAGGCTTATCGGCAGGAGATATGATACGCCGGAGGTAGAACGGACAAAGGAGTTGGTGCCGTTTAAAATAGTAGAGGCATCCAACAATGATGCCTGGGTAGAGGTGAAGGGTAAGACACTGAGCCCACCTGAAGTGTCTGCCATGGTCCTTCAGAAGATGAGGGATATAGCAGAAGATTACATTGGGGAAAAGGTGTCAGATGCTATCGTAACTGTTCCTGCATATTTTAATGACAGCCAAAGGCAGGCGACAAAGGACGCCGGACAGATAGCAGGCCTGAATGTCTTAAGGATTATCAATGAACCTACCGCAGCAGCCCTCGCCTATGGCCTTGACAAAAACAAGAATGAAAAGATTGCGGTATTTGACCTGGGCGGAGGAACATTCGACATATCAGCGGAGAGGATTTTGACCAGAAGATAATAGCTTTTCTTGCTGAGGAATTTTTAAAAGAGAACGGGATAGATTTAACACAGGATAAGATGGCGCTTCAGCGGCTTAAGGAGGTATCAGAAAAGGCGAAGTGCGAATTGTCGTCGGTTGGTGAGACAGAGATAAATCTCCCTTTTATATCTGCCGACAAATCGGGTCCAAAGCATCTGAGAAAAATGATAAGCAGAAACCAGATGG
>JACPZB010000031.1 GCA_016195725.1 Deltaproteobacteria bacterium
AGCCGAAATTGGAGATTGTGAATGTGCTTCCCTTGAGCTCTTCCAGTTTTATCTTTCTCTCCTTTGCCTTTGCAGACAGCTCCTGAAGCTCCTTTGCCAAATCTAAAATTGTCTTTTTATCCACATCCTTTACAACCGGAACCATCAAGCCTTCCGGCATATCAACCGCAACACCTATATTAAAATATTTTTTTACTATTATCTCCTCGCCCGCTTCATCAACAGACGCATTGAGCATTGGATGAGCCGTAAGCGCATGTTGAACAGCCTTCATAAAAAACGGCAGAAACGTAAGCCTTATCCCTTTTTGCAAAGCAACCTTCTTTTCCTTTTCCCTTAGCCTCCAAAGCGCAGAAACATCCGCATCATCCATGCCTGTAACAAATGCCGCTGCTCTCATACTGGCCAAAAGGTTCTTTGCAATGCTCCGCCGGACACCCTTTATCGGCACCCTTTCAATGGAGCCAAACTGGTCTTTGGTTAAATCTTTTGCGCCGCCCGATGCCTTAACCACATCATTCTCTGTTATCCGCCCCATCGGGCCTGTGCCTTTTACCTTTTCAATATTTACGCCGAGCCTCTTTGCAACATTTCGAACAGCCGGGGTTGCCAATATCTCCTCTGCTTCAGGAAGGCGGCCCACAACGCCGAACGATTTTTTCTCTTCCTTCTTTTCTTCCAAAGTGTCTGCAATGGTGAGCAGAACATCGCCCACCTTTGCAATCTCTCCCTCCAGCTTGCATATCTTCTGCACAAAGCCTTTTTTGGGAGACGGCACCTCAACAACAGCCTTGTCTGTCTCCACCTCAAGGATGGTCTGATGCTCATTCACGGCATCTCTCTCCTTCACCAGCCATCGCCGTATTTCTCCCTCTGTTATACCCTCGCCTAAATCGGGCAAAACGAAATCAAATGACATAAAATACCCCCCTCTAATACTCCATCGCCTTCTTCAATGCCTTCACAATCTTTTCTTTAGAAGGCGCATAATAATCTTCAAGCCTGGCCATAGGTATTACCGCATCAAGGCCGGTTACTCGCATAATAGGCGATTTGAGGTTGAGCATTGCCTCTTCTGCAATGAATGCAGAGAGTTCTGCGCCGAAGCCGCAATTTCTTGTGGCCTCGTGCACAATAACAATCCTGCCGGTCTTTTTCACGGAGTTTAGAATTGTCTCCTCATCATAAGGGCTTAAGGTCATCAAATCAATGACCTCTGCGTCAAATCCCTCAACACACTCCAGAACACGGTGCAGCATACTCCCCCATGCAAGGACTGTAACATCCTTTCCCTCTTGCACTACCTTTGCTTTGCCCAGAGGTATGGTGTATTCAGTTTCCGGCACCTCTTCTTTTATGAGCCGATATAATCTTGTGGGCTCAAGGAATATTACAGGGTCAGGGTCTCTTATGGCTGATATGAGAAGCCCCTTTGCATTATATGGCGAGCTTGGCACAACAACCTTTATACCAGGCATGTGGCAGAATAATGCCTCTGTGGATTCTGAATGGAGTTCTGGAGGTTTTATGCCGATACCATAGGGCGTCCTTACAACCATTGGGCAAGTATATCTACCTCTTGAGCGGGAGCGAATTCTTGAGGCATGAGAAAATATCTGTTCAATGCACGCGTAGATAAATCCCATGAATTGTATTTCTGCAACAGGTTTTAAACCATACGCTGCCATACCAATGGCTGTGCCAACAATGCCTGATTCAGCGAGAGGAGTATCAAAAATCCTGTCAGGGAATTTTTCAACAAGGCCTTCTGTTATCCTGAAGACACCGCCGTCCCTGCCTACATCTTCGCCGATGAGGACAACATCCCTATCCTTTTCCATCTCCTGCCTTAGGGCAAGGTTTATTGCTTGAACCATGTTTATGCGCGCCATTATTCCAATTCCTTCTTCTGCCTCTGCGTCAATGCGCTGTAGGTAAAATTGATAATATCATTCGGCTCCGGCATTGCCGCAGTCTCTGCTTTTTTTATCTCGCCATCCACGAAATCCGTCACCTTTTTTTTCACATCATCTTCATATTGTTGGGTCCACAAACCTTTTCTTTCCATATATAATTTGAGTCTCAAAAGCGGATCTCTTGCCTTCCACTTTTCAACATCCTCTTTGGAGCGATACCGCGAAGCGTCATCGGCTGTTGTGTGATCGCCCATGCGGTAGGTAAAGCATTCTATAAGCGTGGGGCCTCTGCCGGACCGCGCCTTTTCAAGCGCGTCTTTTGTGACCTTGTAAACCGCGAACACATCATTGCCGTCAACCTGAATCCCCTCAAAACCGTAAGAATAAGCCTTTTGCGCAATGGTCTTGGATGCAGTCTGCTTTCCACGCGGCAGTGATATTGCCCACTGATTGTTCTGGCATATAAATACAACGGGAAGCCTATGCACGCCTGCAATATTAAGGCCCTCATGAAAATCGCCCTTTGATGAACCGCCGTCGCCAAAGTATGACAACGCCGCGGTCTTATGCCCTTTTATCTTTGCGGCAAATGCCGCGCCCACTGCATGAGGCGTGTGCGTACCTACAGGCACAGAGACCGGAAAGATATTTAAATCATCCGGCGTTTTCATGCCCCGTTCATCCCCTGTCCAGTATTGAAAGAGCATCCATATCGGATAGCCGAGCGTAATATATACGCCCATCTCCCTGAATGACGGAAAGACCCAATCGGTTTTTTCGAGCGCATAGGCGCTGCCTATCTGGGATGCCTCCTGGCCAAGGATGGGTGCATATGTGCCGAGCCTTCCCTCTGCGTGAAGTTGGAGCGCCCTCTGGTCAAACTGTCGTGAAAGTATGAAGAGTTCAAAAAGTTTTTTGAGGTCATTGTCAGAAAGGTTGGGGAGGAGAGTTGTGTCTGCGTTTCCCTTTTCATCAAGTATGCTGAAGTGCTTTACTTCAAACTTTTCTATCACGCTCTCTGGCATATTGAGGCGAAGTTTAGCACAGCAGGTAGGTGTAGTCAACCCTTGACCTTTGACGAAATAGAAGGTTTAGGCTTTGGCTAAAGCTTTTTCTTGATTTTATCAAAGATAAAAAGAGCTGTTCTGTCAAGGGTTGACAACCAAATTTTCTCTGCTATGATTTAATCATTCTAAACAAAAGGAGGTATAAGACAATGGCGCACCAACCAAAAAAATTCAGTGTCACAGGACTGGATGGAATATCTGAAAATCAGATATCCCAGCACATGGACATACTCTATGCGGGGTATGTGAACAAACTCAATGAAATTGAGGAAAGGCTCAAGACCGTTGACAGGGGCAAGGCAAATCAGGTGTTCAGCGACTTCAGGGCGCTGAAGGCTGACGAGACCTTTGCCCTAAACGGCGTTATCCTGCACGAGCTGTACTTTGAAAATCTGAGCGCAAAAAGTGAGAAGAAGTCATCAGGAAGGTTTGCTGATTTGATTGCAAAGGAATTCAACTCGTTTGAAAAATGGCAGGAGGACTTTAAAGCTTGCGGCATGGCTGCAAGGGGCTGGGTAATACTGGGCCACTGCTTTTACGATGGAAAACTCCACAATTACTGCCTTGACACCCATAACTACAATGTGCCTTCCTGCGTTACGCCTGTGCTTGTGATGGATGTTTATGAGCATGCGTATGTAATAGACTACGGCGTGAAAAGGCCGCCTTACATTGATGCCTTTATGAAGAACATTAACTGGTCAGCTTGCCAGAAAAGGCTTTCTAACATAGAGGAGGGAAAGAGTATAATGCAGATGGCTGCGAGCTGAATACGACTCTTTGTGGTCGCATCTACCCTGAGTTGGGTGCTCATTACGGGCAAAAGAAGGTTGAAGAATAAACGAAAATGAATTAAAAAAAGATCTTTATGGCTACACCAGATGAACTCAAAAAGCTCTATGGTGAACTACGGGCTGCATTGCTCTCAAGGCACTTTGCACTGGGTAGGTATTTTCGAGCAAATCTGCTCTCCTTAGGTAACAACCTTGGCATTTGGCATGGTAGTGGCCCTAGAATACCCGATAGAGACGACCTTACTTTACCTTGCGACCCAGAGTTAGTGAGACCATCTACTGCTTTTAATGGTACCTATAAGTATATCTACTCCCATAGTAAGGACCTATTAGCGCAGGACAAGGCTATACAATTAAAAGAGCGATGGCGTATAACTTATCATGGCCGTGAAAACCCACTAATGGATACCGGACTTCTCCTTATCTGCCTGGCGGTTGAGCATGTTCTGGGCCGTTCTGAATCTATTAAAGTCATTCGTGAGGCCCTTGCGTCTCTTGCGTCTCTCTATAAGTTTAAGGGTGACCATTTTGATGGCTATATCCTAAGGTATGACCCTGTCACTTCAGATAGCTGGGTAACAACCGAAAAAAATAGAAAATCCATCCCCAAATACTGCTGTGAGTTCCTTATCGATGTTGATGGCAATAACAACTATAGATACTTATACTGCACTCCTCTTAATCACCCAAGATACGATCCAAGGATTGAAGGAGAGGAAGGCTATGATGAGGGTCGACATAAAACCTATCGGAGGTGGGAACCTTCGATGGATGAACTGGTGGGTCTTATTATGGGCTATGACATTGTTTTCCGCCTTGTGGATGATCAGGGCATCCGTGATGAAGTCCGCCGCCAGGTTCGCAACTTGGGCGACTATCTGGCTGAGCATGGATACCTCCTTGTCCGCCCCTGCGGAGGCTTTACTGCACGCGGTGCTTCGGGCAGTCTTCCTGCCTTTGAATTCCCATTTGGTCGGGTCTTCGAACGCATCACAGGAGACCCCTTCCCATCAAGGATTGGTTTTGAAGGCGCTCTTGGTAAGGCTGGTGTCTGGGATTGTTTGAGTGGGCCCCTCACATGGGGAACAGTATTAGGCATTGCCGGTGGCGCACTTCTCGCTTTCCTAGGGGGCACACCGTGGGGAGCAATCTTGCTCGGTGTCCTTGGTGCTATTGCTGGTTTCGTTATCGGACGGGCGGCAGCTGTCTATTTTAGCGGGGGCTGTTTTGATGTTTGGGACAATAGCGCGAGAGGTGAGTTTTCCCTCGCCTACCTGCTGAAAATCTTATCCCTTAAGATACGCTTTCAAACTTGGTTCCGGTTCGCTCACTGGTTCGGAGGGCCCGCAGCTGAGTTTCCTCCTAAAATTGGTTTAACTGGGCTGGATGACTCTGACACCACGGTGCGGGATTCCTATATCGGATGGTTTCAGCGAAAAAGACCATGGGGTTGCTTTGCCAATGCTGTCGCTGTTGTTCTCGGGGCTGGAGTGAACGCGGAGAAAGCCCTGGCCGATCGGCTTCAGAGAAACTATAATGAATTTGATACAAAGCGGCAACGTGATCTCTTTGTTACGGATGAAAAAGATTACTGGGAAGAACTTAAAGAACCTTGGGGTTATTTTCCCACAGGAATACCATGGCCAAAGTCGATAGAAGATGCTGAGGGGAATTTCAGGATATGGTACCACAATAATGAACAACGCCTTTATTTCAGAGGTCGTATGACAGAACAGGAAAGAGATGAATTGCTGCTGGTATCAACTAACTCGTTATATCAGAAGGCGGTGAACGGCCTTTTTGCTCAGTCCCAGAAAGAAGGGTATGTAGTAGAATGGCATGGGGCAGCTTTAAGCTACATGACCTGCCTCGCCTTAGCTTGGATGCATACAAAGCGGCGGAAGGATGCTGGCTCGCCTATTCCTCCAGAGATCGGCCTGCCCGACCCGCCTGATCTTTCTTCTCCTTTATCATTACCACCAGCTGCGGTTCCACAGATGGTTATTGACGCAGCTCAGAATAGTATTATTACATTGCCCCTTGATGCCATTCAGAGAGATCTGGCATCAGGTCCTGGTGCCCCAGATGCTGACCTCTTCAAAGACCCTGCTCCGCCCTCCAAACCTAAAGAAGATCCGCCACCACAACCTAAAGAACACGTCCCACAACTCATAATCGACAAAACGGTAACCGTGAAAGAAAGCGATGGCGATGTGGATACGGGCATTGACATTCAGGAGTTTGATATAGTTGAAATAGAAGCAACGGGTGAAATCTGGGCTGGGGTATGGTTTACTGGCAAGAACGACGCTGATGGTTGGAACGGAATTGACCACGACAAGAAATTTCCACTCCATACAGGATCTTTCGCACGTCCTTTCTGTTTGCTGGGCAAATGGGGCGAAAAAATCATCGTGCCAGGTCTCATATCAGTCACATATTGGAAAGGTGACTACTTTTTTGTGGGGAAAAAAGAATCTCCACTCTTAGGCAAGAAAAGCTTTAAAACGGTGTATATTGGTCCAAGCCGCGGACTGATTTTAAGGACTAACGATGATACGCCTGGCAACGGAAGCGGTGAATTTAGTTGTCATATCCAGGTGTGGAGATAGAACATATTTTGATAGTAAAGAGATAAAATGCCAAACGGTCATGAGTATCGAATAGTTGTCTTAGGAGACTCTATCCAATGGGGTCAGGGATTGCTTGAGCCACAGAAGTTTTCCGAGCTTGTTAGACAAACCATAGGAAGAGAACTTGGCCGAGAAGCCATTATCGAACATCGCTTCGCCAACTCGGGAGCAGTCCTTGGTGCACCCGGAGATACATGGGCAGGTAGCGATATGTTCGATCAACACTCTCCACAGCCTTTCTGGGGTGAGGTTCCTAATTCGAGGGGAACCCCAAACATCCCCGGTCCCGGGATACATGCCCAATTCACTGCCTTGCGAGATTTACTAATAACTCATTGATTTAGTCCTCGTTGACGGCGGCATTAATAATGTCACAATAGAGCGTATAATCAATCCTCTTACGAATGAGGAAGAGCTGCGAACATGGACGAGGGAGGCATGTTTTGCAAGGAGGCTCCCAGATGGAACACTCGAAGGAGGAATGCTTGGACTTTTGCGAAGGATAACCGACATCGCTCCCGTCTTCCCGGGGGACAATGGTTTCCCGAATGCTACGGTCGTAGTTACCGGCTACTATCCGATTTTCTCGCTCCTCTCTTCACCTCTACCCTTGATTGCATGGCTGGTAGCACTGGAGATTAGCATTCCAACTACTCTATTAACTGGTCCAACTAGTCCATTAATCGCGCCGCCATTGATTGTAAGGCTTGCGCAACTTTCAGAGATCTTTGCGGAGACCGCTATGCTATCGCTGCGTGAGGCTGTGAATACGGTTAACAATGAGTTAGAGCAACGGGGGCAACTTCGTCGAGTTGGTTATGCACATGTGCCCTTTGGGCCTGAGAATTGCCTTTTCGCGCCAGCATCATGGCTCTTCGGACTCACTAAGATAAAAGGAGCGGTGCGCATAACCCTGGATGAATTAGAAAGGGATGTTAAAAAGATCCCTGAAGCCAGAGAGATAATTACCTACTGCACCTGAACACAGGAACACTTAAGTGCCCGTGCGGCACGGATACTATTAGGCAGAGGTTTTAAAAATACAAAGACCGCTTGTGGGCGGGTTTAATCTATGGGCGGAAGCAGGCTGTCCTGTTGAACTGAAATAAAAAAAGACCCCTTATTACGATGGATATTATTGAGTAAGGGGTCTTGTTTGCTTATTTGCATGTGCATTGCGCTGACTTTTTGTTGCAACCGCTGCACACTCCATTCTTAATGGCTTTACCGCATTTAGCGCACGGCGAACATCCGCATGTCTGACACATAGGAATCACCTCCTTCACAATTTATATATAAGTATTGTCACAGAATTGGGAGATGTCAACAGGGGGACAGATTCCAATTCTGTCCCCCGATTACCTCACATTTATTCCTTTTTCTTGGAGAAATCTCTTTGCCTGCGGGACAGTAAATTCACCAAAATGGAATATCGAGGCTGCCAGCACGGCATCTGCCTTGCCTTCTATAAATGCGAGATAGAGGTGCTCTAATTTCCCAGCGCCACCGGATGCAATAACAGGTATGGATACTGCCTGAGAGATACTAAAGGTTAAGTCCAGATCATAGCCTTCCTTTGTGCCGTCTTTGTCCATGCTAGTCAGGAGTATCTCTCCAGCGCCAAGCTCTTCATCAACCTTCTTGGCCCAGAGCACAGCGTCTATACCCCTGTTCTTGCGGCCTCCGTGGGTATATACGTCCCATGCAGGGACGAGGGCTGCGTGGCTCGGCGTATAGTATGTAAAGGTTTCTCCCATATTGCTTGTATCTGCCATATCCCACTGCGCCTCTCGCCTTTTGGCATCAATGGCAACAACAATGCACTGACTTCCAAATTTCTCGGATGCCTTTCTTACAAACTCCGGATCTTCAACCGCAGCGGTGTTTACTGAGACCTTGTCAGCCCCTGCATGAAGCAGCTCTTTTATGTCATCTATTGTCCTTATTCCGCCGCCGACTGTTAGGGGCATGGAGACTTCTGCTGCAGTCCTTTTCACAATATCTATAATGATATTTCTTTTTTCATGGGATGCGGTTATGTCCAGATAGACCAGTTCGTCAGCCCCTTGCTCTTCATAGATTCTGGCACATTCTACAGGGTCGCCGGCATCTCTTAATTGAACAAAGCTGATGCCTTTTACAACGCGGCCGTCTTTTACATCAAGGCAGGGTATGATTCGTTTGGTAAGCATAAAAATTAGGAAAGGGTGGGCCTGTATTTAGAAAGGCACATCTTCTTCTATGACTGAAGGTTCTGGTGCATTGCCAACATCTGAAGGAGGCTCGGTGCCGCCTTTTGCTGTATCGTCTGACTTACCCAGCATCTGCATGGTGTTGGCAACTATCTCTGTCATATATTTTTTGTTTCCGTTTTTATCATCCCAGCTTCTTGTTTGTATCCTACCTTCAATATAAATCTGCTTCCCTTTTACAAGATATTCGCCGCATATCTCTGCCAGTTTGCCAAAGGCAACAATTCTGTGCCATTCGGTTCTTTCCTGTTTTTGACCCTCTTTGTCTTTAAAGTTTTCGCTGGTGGCTATAGTAAAATTTGCTATGGCTGTCCCGTTAGCTGTATATTTTATTTCGGGATTCTTACCGAGCCTGCCTACTAAGATGGCTTTATTTACCCCTGCCATATGTTTTTTACCTCCTTACTTGGGATTTGGAATATAGCCTTTGTTTTTATCACCCTTCACCACCTTCCACCTCCTTTCCTTTTTATATCCTCATCGGCATTATAACATACAAGTATCCGCCTTCATTTTTATTGGCTGCTTTTAATATTGCCGGGCTTTCACGGTCTTTAAGTTCCAATACAACCTTGTCATCATCAAGCACTCCTAAAGCATCCATTATATAGGTGGCATTAAACCCAACCTCCAGGCCATCGTTTTTATAATCTACGTTTATCTCTTCCCGTGCTTCTCCTACATCCGGGTTGCTTGAGGAGAGCTCCATTTTCCCTTTTGAAAGACAAAACTTAACACCTCTCCCTTTTTCCATAGAAAGCAAGGATACCCTTTTTAAAGAACTTAAAAACCCTTCCCTTTCTAACTCTATTTTTTTCTCATTGCCCTTTGGTATAACCTGTTTATAGTCAGGAAATTCGCCGTCTATAAGTCTTATAACCACAACAGTACCGTCTTTTTTTATAACCATACTGTTCGCTGTAAAGGCCAAAGAGAGTGATCCCTCTGCGTCATTAATAATTTTCTTTAACTCAAAAATCCCTTTTCGCGGCAGTATAACACCTTTATCAAGCTTTGGCCATTCACTGCTCCTTTCAATAACAGCAAGGCGATGGCCGTCTGTAGCCACCATTCTGATATATGACCCTTCCTTTTCCACAAAAACACCGTTTATATTATACCTTGTCTCGTCTGTTGAGGCGGCAAACGCTGTTTTTTCTATCATCTCCTTCAATACTTCGGGGGCCACCCTAAACAATTGCCCCTCCTCGTAAGCAGGAAATGACGGAAATTCTTCCGCCGGGAGGCCTACAATATTAAATTTTGCTTTTCCACTTTTTATGACTATCTTTCCGCTTCCCTCTGCGGCTATATCTATCTTGTCTTCCGGGGCCTCCTTTATTATCTCAAAGAGCTTTCTTGCGTTTATTGTTATGCTTCCTTCCTTTGTCACAACCGCGTCGCACTGGTCTTTTATTGACACCTCAAGATCTGTTGCCATAAAATCAATCTTTCCGTGCAACGCCTTTATTAGCATGTTTGCCAGTATCGGCATGGTATTTCTTTTCTCAACAACACCTTGAACTCTTTGCAACACTTTAAGAAAAACATCTTTCTTAATTTCAAATTTCATATTACCACCCCTTTCTTTTTATACTCTCTCTATATAGTTCTTAGTAGTAGTTATAGTGTTTCTCTTTTTTGTGGAAAGGTTTTTAATTTATAGAATTTATTAAGCAATTAGACCATATTGCTCTGTGGGGAAAAAAACGATATATCCACAACAGGTAAAAGATAAAAAGTATTTTTTAAAAGACAACAGGTTAATACACAGGAAGTGTTTAACCTTTCCACAAACTATTCTTTATCTAACATGTTTTTTATAGAGACTATGTTTTTCTTCTGCTCGTGGTCCTTTTCTATTATAGTCTTAACCTTATTGAATGCATGTATGACCGTTGAATGGTCTTTGTTGCCAAAGGCTGTCCCTATTTCAGGGAAGGAAGCCTTACAATACTCCCGAGAAAGATACATTGCTATCTGCCGCGGTAAAACAAGCTTTTGAAGTCTTCTCTTTGACTTTAGTTCGGCCATAGGTATATTGAAGAATGTCGCAACAACCTTCTGAATCTGTGTCATAGTAATGGTCTTTACCTTATTGTCTTTGATAATGTTTTTAAGGGTATCCTTAACCATAGACAGTGTAATCTCTTTGCCTGACAGGGAAGAGACAGCGATTATCCTGGCAAGATAGCCTTCTAACTCCCTTATATTGGAGCCTCCTACGGAGGCAAGAAAGTAAGTAACATCATCTGGAATGATTACTGATTCCAAAGTAGCCTTTTTCTGCAAAATGGCCATCTTTGTTTCCATGTCAGGCGGTTGGATATCAACAATCAGACCCATTTCAAAGCGGCTCCTGAGCCTTTCTTCTAAGCCATCAAGGTCTTTAGGATATTTATCACTGGTAATTACAATCTGTTTATTAGCCTCGTAAAGGGTGTTGAAGGTATGGAAGAATTCTTCCTGTGTCCTTTCCTTTCCCCCTGCCCAGAACTGGACATCATCTATAAGCAACAGATCTGTTCGTCTAAATCTATTTCGGAAGTCATCCATCTTATTACG